>NZ_JBLODY010000082.1:0-16833 GCF_047785625.1 Solidesulfovibrio sp. C21 | reverse complement strand
GGGGAGAGCGCGAGAGGGGAACCCTTTTTTCAAAAAGGGTTCCCCTCTCGCATCGCCTTCCATTTCCGTTTCCGCCCGGCTAGACCGTACCGTCGGCGGGCGGAGTGATGTTCCACTTCTTGCCCACCAGGGCGTCGAGGTTTTCGCCGGGCACGGGCCTGGAAAAGTAGAATCCCTGGGCGCTTTCGCAACGCAGATCCGACAGGGCCGTGCGATGCTCGGCCAGCTCCACTCCTTCGGCCACCACTTCCAGCCCCAGCTTGTGCGCCATGGCGATGATCGTGCGCACGATCTCCATGTTTTGTTCCGCCTCGTTCATGTTGCCCACGAACGAGCGGTCGACCTTGAGGCTGTCAAAGGGGAATCGCTGGATATAGGACAGCGAGGAATAGCCCGTGCCGAAGTCGTCGATGACCACCTTGACGGACAGGGCCTTGAGCCGCTTGATGGTGGCCACGGCCTCGTCGGCGTTGTCCATGAGCACGGATTCGGTCAGTTCGAGCTTGACCAGCGACGGATCGATGCCGGTCTCGGTCAGGATGGCGGCCACTTCCTCCACGAAATCCGGTCGCTTGAACTGGCGGCCCGAAATGTTGACGGAAAGCGTCAGGTTTGCGCCCTCCGGGTTCTTCCTGCCTAGGTCCACCATGCGCCGGCAGGCCTGGCGCAGGACCAGGGCCCCCAATTCGTTGATGAGTCCGGTTTCCTCGGCGATGGGAATGAATTCGCTTGGCGGGATGGTCCCCTTGGTGGGATGGAACCAGCGGGCCAGGGCCTCGACGCCGGTGATCTCGCCCGTGGAAAGCGACACGATGGGCTGGTAGTGGACCGTCATCTCGCCCGATTCCAGGGCATGGCGCAGCGCCAGCTCCATCTCCATGCGGCGCTGGGTGAGCACCCGCATGCCGGCGTCGAACACGGTGTAGTGGTCGCCGCCGTGCTCCTTGGAGCTGTACATGGCATTGTCCGCGTCGCGAAGCACCTGGTCGGGGTGTTCGTAGGCCCCGGAGCCAAGCACCACCCCGATGCTGCAGGTGACGAAAATTTCCTGTTTTTTGAGGCGAAACGGCGCGGCCAGATGCCGCAGCACATTGTCGGCCATGGCGCTGGCGTCGGCTAAGCCGGCCAGATCCTCCACCAGGATGGCGAATTCGTCGCCGCCGAAGCGGGCCAGGGTGTCCACGTCGCGCAGCAGTTTTTGCAGCCGGTTGGCGATGATCATGAGCAGCCGGTCGCCGGTGACGTGGCCGAAAGTCTTGTTGACCAGCTTGAAGCGGTCGATGTCGAGGTACACGACCGCGTACAGGGCCTCGGGATTGCGCTTGAGGCGCTTTATGGCCTGCTCCAGGCGGTTGAGGAACAGGGCCCGGTTGAAAAGCCCGGTCAGGGTGTCGTGGAAGGCGTCGTGGAGGATGTGCTCTTCAAGCTGTTTTTGCCGCGAAATGTCCGTGAGAATGATCAGCGCCCCGGGCATCGCCCCGGCCAGCGGGGTCACCACCAGGGAGCGCCAGCTCGTGGATCGCGCCTTGCCGCAGGGCAGGTCCATGGCGTAGCGGGGCGTTTTTCCCGCAAGCACCGAGGCCAGTCCTTCGCGTACGGCCGTCGCGGCCGCAGGCTGGAACAGGGCGTTGCAATACTCGGCGAAGGCGCGTCCCACGGGTTCGCCCGGAACGATCTCGCGCAACTGGGACAGGCAGGAGGCATTGGCCGCGACGACGACCCCCGCCGCATCGAGAACGGCGGTATGGGATGGAAGGGATTCCAGGAGGTCGGAAGGTTCGGGAAGCATGACCCTCGGTCGCCGGTTGCTTTGGTGGGGGAGCAATTGGCCGCCGTTGTCGCAAATTTATAAAGTTTTTGAAATCATGCGTAAAGGCAAATCACCGTCCACGCGTCCTCCCTCAAGGTGCCTGACGGGTCCGCCACAATCCAGGAATTTTCTGTTTGGCATAATATGCAAGCAAACACAATGCCTTGACCAAAGCTTTCGAAAGGGCGGGCCGTCTGGGCCGTTCTTGACTTTTCGCTGACGCCCCGTCATAGACGAGCTTCCCGGGCAATGTGCCTTGCCTGGGCGTTGGGGGGACAAGGTCCCGTGTACGTGGCCCTTTTTCTCCAACAACCGCGGAGTGTTCAGGCATCTTCCAGGGTGAGCGCTTCTCCCTGGAGCGGCAGAGGGTTTAGTGACGACATCCTGGCAACATAGGGTTTACAAGTCGGCTTGACGCCGCCCAGGGGTTTTTCCGGAAAACCGGGCATGGCGGCTACGAGCCAAACCTTTTAAGGAGGACCGGTCATGGCCATTGTTATCGACGACGACGCTTGCATGGGTTGTGAAGCCTGCGTGGAAACCTGCCCCGACGCTTTCGAGATGAACACCGATGGCGACAAAGCCACCGTGAAAGACGCCGATTCCGACGCCGAGTGCGTGGACGAAGCCATCGACGCCTGCCCGGCCGAAGCCATCAGCAAGTCCTGAATCAGCTTGTCCGTCACGGGCGAAACCGCGTCGGGAAACCGGCGCGGTTTTTTTGTGGCGCGGCTAAGCCCTTGTCGCAATCGTCCGATAAGAGAGGCGAAGGCCTCCCCGGAGAAGGGAGGAGAAATCAAAAAGGAACGCTTCTTGCTTATGAAAAAGCGTCAGGGGGCTCCCCCCCATCCGAGGTGCCATCATGAAGCGCTTTCGAAACTACCTGCAACATCGGCTCAATCCCGTGCATATGTACTGCCGGCTTGTGGATTTCGGTCTGGCCAGCGTCCGCGCCAAGCGTGTCTGCTCCGTCTACGAGCGCTTCATCTACAAGGCCCTGCTGTTTCATTAGGAAACGCCGCCCCCTGGTCGTAAGCCGGCCGCGACTGCCAGCCGCCGGCCTTACGGCTGGCCCTCCCTCGACAATTCCCCCGCCTCGACCCGAGTGCAATTTTTTCTCACTCCGGTCACCAATTGTACCATTTTCGTAACCGGAGTCGTCTGGCGCGTCCCCATCCGTCTCGCGCCTGCCTTGAAGCGCGGCCGGTTTGGGCGTACGTACGGGCACTTTCCCCGCCAAGGAGGCGTCGATGGCCGAACGTACGCTGTGCCTGGATATCGGCTCCGGTACCCAGGACGTCTACTACCACCTGCCCGATCTGGAGCCGGAAAACTGCCCCAAATTCGTGCTGCCCTCGCCCGCCCGCCGCGTTGCGGCAAGACTTGCCGCGCTGACCGCCGCCGCCAAGCCCGTTTACCTGTGCGGCCACAATATGGGGGGAGGTTTTTTCAAGGCGTTTCGAGCCCATAGAAAGGCCGACCTGCCCCTTGCCGCCCACCCCGACGCCGTCTGGGCCCTGACCGACGACCCCAGACGCCTCGAAGACACCATGGGCGTTACCGTTACCGAACATCGCCCCGACGGCTACGTGCCCCTGCCGCTGTCCGATTACGACCCCGGTTTTTGGTCCTGCTTCCTGGCCGCCGCCGGACTGCCCGAACCGGAATGCGTCATGGCCTGCGCCCAGGACCACGGCCTGCACCCCGGCAAAAGCAGCCGCGAAGGCCGTTTCAAACTCTGGGAACGCTTTCTGCGCGAGGCCGACGGACACCCCGAAGCCCTGGTCTACGAAACGCCGCCCCCGGAACTTACCCGGCTGGCCACTCTCCAGACCGCCATCGGCGGCGGCCCCGTGGCCGATACCGCCGCCGCCGCCGTGCTCGGCATGCTCACCGACCCGGCCATCAAAGCCCGATCCGTCGAGACCGGCGTCATGCTCGTCAACGTCGGCAACAGCCATACCGTCGCCGCCCTGGTCCACCGCCAGCGTATCTACGGCATCTACGAACACCACACCGGCATGCTGCCCGCCGATGACGTCTGGAACGACCTCGAACGCTTCCGACGCGGCGACCTTACCAACGCCGAAGTCTTCGACAAAGGCGGTCACGGCAGCCTCACCCTGGCCTTCCCCGAAACCGCCGGCATCTTCCCCCATACCTGCGTCATCGGCCCCAAACGCGCGCTGCTTAGGGGCTTCGACGTCACCTTCCCCAGCCCCGGCGCCGACATGATGCTCACCGCCTGCTTCGGCTTGGTGGATTGGCTGCGCCGCCGCCGGTAGCGGCGACGCGGAGGCGGGAGAGGCGGGGGCTCTGCCCCCGTACCCCCGGCAGGGCGCTGCCCTGCACCTGCCGGGAGGCCACGGGCCCCCCGGTCCCCCCTTCCCGGCTCTGGTCTGGCGGGAAGGGCGTTGGCTGCCGGGGAGTCGGTTGGGTGAAGATGGGGGCGGAATTTGTCGTGACGCTGCCGCCGCTTCGCGGCAGGCTCGTCCCAAGCAAATTCCGCCCCCACCACGCCGGTCGCCCCGATGGGGCGACATTTCAGAAAAACTGTTTGTTCTGAAAATGCGGCGCTTCGCCGCTGGCGCGGTTGTCGCCGCAATCGTGTCCGGCGTCGAGGTGCAACGCGCCTCGTGTCGCCGGGCCGATTGCGGCGACAAGCCTTCGTCGTTCCGCCACCCGACTCCACCTCCACCCACCATCCCGACCCGGTAAAAGGGGGTCCGGGGGACATCAAGTCCCCCGGCGGTGGGGTCCAGGGGAGGCAGAGCCTCCCCTGGCCTTCTATCCCTCCTCGTCCGCGAACGCCTCCCTGGCCACGGCCAGGCCGTTGAGGGCGGCGGGGAAGCCGGCGTAGACGGCCATCTGGATGAGGACCTCGGTGATTTGTTCACGGCTGACGCCGACGCTGCGGGCGGCCTTGATATGGACTTTGAGTTGCGGGGCCATGGTGCCCCGGGCGGTAGCGGCGGCGATCATGGCGATTTCCTTTTGGGCCGGGGTGAGGACGGCGCGGGAGATGACGTCGCCGTAGGAGAAGTCGAGGATGAAGCCGGCCATATCCGGGGCGATGTCGGCCAGGGAATCGACGACGCGTTGTCCGGCGGACTGGCTGGTGACGGCCAGGGCGGCGAGGCCGCGTGCGCGCCGGTCGGGGTTTTGCGGCGCGGGCGGGGGCGTGGGGGCGACGCCCTGGGCGGTGAAGACCTCGCGGGCGGCGGCCAGGGCGTTGAGCCCGGCGGGGAAGCCGGCGAAGACGGTGGTCACGTAGATGATGTCCACGATGGCTTGCGGCGTAAGTCCGGTGGCCAGACCGGCTTCGATGTGGAAGCGCAATTGCGGCGCGGCGTTGCCGAGGGCGGCCAGGGCGGCGATGGTGGCGGTCTGGCGTGAGGCCGGGTCCAGGCCGGGCCGGGTGAAGACGTCGCCGTAGCCGAATTCCACGACGAACCGGGCCATGTCCGGGGCGATGTCGGCCAGGCCATCCTGGACGGCCTGGGCTTTTTGGGGGGCCAGGGCGACAAGCGCCTTCCAGCCGCGTGCGTAGCGTTCGTTTTCCATGGTCGCACCTCCGCAAAGGGTTGTGGTTGTGAGGGTGAGCAAAAGGGCCAGGGCGGCCCGGATGCCGGTTACGGGTGATCGGATCATGGTCGCCTCCCTGGGGTTGTTTCCGACAGGGTAGGCGGGCTGGATTGATATGTGAAATATAATTTCACATTCTGATTGATATGTGGAATATATCGATTCATGGAATTGCGGGATTGTCAGTGCTTCGTGGCCGTGGCCGAGGAGCTGCATTTCGGCCGGGCGGCGGCGCGACTGGGCATGGCGCAGCCGCCGCTCAGTCAGCGGATTCGGGCGCTCGAGGAGGAGCTTGGGGCGGCGCTTTTCGTGCGCACCAGCCGCATGGTGGCCGTGACGCCGGCCGGGGAGGCGTTCTGGCGCGAGGCGCGGGCGCTTCTGGCGCTGGCCGGGGAGGCGGCGGCGGTGCCCCGGCGGGTGGCGGCGGGGCTTTCCGGGCGGCTTCGGGTCGGGTTCGTCAATCCGGCCATGGACGCGTTTTTATCCGCGACGCTGGCCATATTTCGGCAAAATGCCCCGGATGTGGAACTGGTGCTTAGGGAAATGGGCAGCCGGGAGCAGGGCGAGGCTTTGGCCGCCGGGCGTCTGGATGTGGGTTTTCTGCGCCTTGGCGGACCGGAGCCGCCGGGAGTGGAGGTGACCGTCATTTCCCGGGAGCCGTATCTGCTGGCGGTGCCGGCCGGCCATGTCCTGGCGGGCAGGAAGCGGCTCGCGCTGGCCGATCTTGGCGGGGCTGCCATGATTTTGCCGCAGCGGCGGCAGGCCTCGGAGCTTGTGGCGGCCATCGAGGCGGCGCTCGCGGTGGCCGGGAGCAGGCCGAGGGTGGTTCAGGAAGCGGCGTCCAAGTTCACCATGCTGTCGCTGGTCGCGGCCGGAGTGGGCGTGGCGCTGCTGCCGGTCTCGGTACGGGTGTGGCGGCGGCGCGGGGTGGTGTTCCGGGCCCTTGAGCTGGGGTTGCCGGAGGTCTTGCTGGCGGCGGCCGTGCCCCGGGGGCGCGGAGATGCGGCAGCCGCGCGCCTTGTCGCTCTGGCCCGGGCCTGCGCTTCGGGCGATCAGTAGATCTTGCGCCTAGCGAAGCCTTCCCCGAGCACGTTGAAGGTATTTTCCACCACGAAGAAGGCGTTGGGGTCGTGCTTGAAGACGAGTTCCTCCAGGCGCTTCATCTGCACGTTGTTGGTGATCGTAAGGATCACCCGCTTGGATTTGCCGGTATAGGCGCCCCAGCCGTGGAGGAAGGTGGCCCCGCGCCGCAGCTTGTGGATGATTTCCCTGGCGATGGCGTCGGCCTGGTCGGAGATGATGAAGACCATCTTACGCTGGTTGAAAAGCGACAGGAAGTAGTCCATGACCTGGGAGTAGGTATAGGACAGGATGATGGAGTACAGGACCAGTGTCGGTTCGTAGAAGGCGAAGCCGGCGGCGAACACGGCCAGATTGAAAAAGAAATTGAACTGGCCGATGCGCAGGTTGTATTTCTGGTTGAGCCAGATGGCCAGGATGTCCGTGCCGCCGGCGGAGCCCAGCGAGCGCAGCATGATGCCCGAGCCCGCGCCGAGGACCGCGCCGCCGAAGATGGCGGCCAACAGCGGGTCGGCGATGAGGATGCGTTCGGGCAGGACCTGCATGAAGAGGCTGACTATGCCCATGCCGAAACAGGTGTACAGGAAGAAGCGGCGCGACAGGCTGCGCCAGCCGAGCAGCATCAGCGGCACGTTGAGCAGGAAGTAGAGCGGACCCGGACCCAAGACTCCGGTCAGGTAGTAGATGAGCAGGGCCAGGCCCGAGATGCCGCCGGACATGAGTCCTTTGCCGACGGCGAATTCGTTGACGCCAAGGCTGAAGATCAGGCCCCCGAAAGTGAGCAGGCCGAGGTTCCAGGATACGGCGCGAATGTTTGTGGGCATGCCCCCCTGTAGCCTTGCCGGCTTGCCCGGGCAAGGGGATTGTTGCCACTGCGATGGGGCGGGTGTAGCCCTGGCATGGCGCGGCCGGCAACCGGCCGGACGTGCGGGATTTTTTAACACGGCGTGTGGTGAGCAAGCGTATGGATGACGCCCTGCTGCAGCATCTCAAAGTCGCCTTGCTGGGGTATCTGGGCAAGGCGGTCGATTTCTGCCTGGGGCTGCTGGAAACGGCCCTGGGCAGGCTCCTTGACGCGGCGGCCGCGCTGGCCGGCTGGACCGGGCACATCCTTGCCCGGATCGCGGCCATGCCCTTGTGGATCACCATTCCGGCCGCCCTGGCCGTCATCGCCCTGGCGACCGGCTATGCCATGCGCCAGAAGCTCTACGACCGGCTCCTTCTCTATTACGATGTCTGGCTGCTGCGGGAAGGCTACCGGCGGCTGACGTTTTCGGTGCGTCGCGGCGCGGTGCGGCGGCGGCGGGTGCTCATGGCCCGGCCGGTGGCGCTGCCGGAGCGCTTCGACGCCGTGGCGCTCTACGAGGCCGCGCCGGATCGCTATGCCATGGCCTATGGCCCCGTCGACGGGACGGCCGAGGACGTGCGGCTGTACCGGCGCGACAGACGCGCGGGCCTGCGGGCCATGGGCGAGGACCTGATCCAGCACTTTCGGGCCAATGTGCATATGCTGCGCGCCGACGGGGAACTGCGGGCGCTCTTTGCCGTTCTCGATGCCCGGGACCCGGATTTCGCCGCCTCCCGGCCGGCGCTGCCGGGGGAGGAACGGGGGAAGATAAGGCAGGAAAATGCGAGAGGGGAAACCCTTTAAAAAGGGTTCTCCCCTCTCGCGCTCTCCCTTTCCTAAAGTTTTAACGGGGATATTTTGGCCGTAACAGCTAAATTTTATTGAAAGTCTTTGGAAGGGGGGCCCGGGGGGAGAACCTTTCTTCAGAAAGGTTTCCCCCCGGTTCCTCCCTCGCGCCTAACGGCGGACGTTGGCCCTGTTGGTGCAGGTGACGAAGCGGGCGTTGCACTGGTTGTAGCACATGTTGCGCGATTGCCCGAAGGTGGCGTGGTTGCAGCGCTGGGCGCAGTCGGCCTGCATCTGGTTGCAGCGGGCCACGTCGGCGACCCTGGCCCGTTCGGACCGTCCGGGTTGCCGCACGACAGCGCCCGGGGGGACGATCACCGACCCCGGAGGGGCGACCACCGGCACACCGGGCTGGACCACGCCTTGGGAACGCGGCACGGACTTGGGGCGCGGCTTGTACCCCGGGGCCTTGGGCACGGGCGTGGTGGGCGTGGCTCTCGGGGGCTTGGGCACGGGTGCGGTGGGCGCGGTCATTCTGGGGACCGTGTTTCTGAATATGGGCTTGCCCGGCGCGTTGGGATTGACCGGCTGCCCGGGCGCGGGGCCGGACTGGAGCTGCACGAGCGGCTCGGCGGCAAGGGCCGGTGCGGCGGCGGGCAGGGTAAGCGCCAGGCAGAAAAGAAACGTCCTGATGCAAGGCTGCATGGGCGAGAGCCTCCTTTGGCAAATGAAACATAATGCCGTTTGACAGCATAACGCGTTCCTGCGAGAAAATACACCTGCCAAGGGATATGCAGGGAGTATGCCGTGGATGATGCCGCGCTTGAAAAGGCGGCCGGGCTTCTGGCCCGGTCGAGGACCGCCATTGCCCTGACCGGAGCCGGCATTTCGGTGGCCAGCGGCATTCCCGATTTCCGCAGTCCCGGCGGCCTGTGGGACCGCTACGACCCCATGGCCGTGGCCACGGTGACGGCCCTTGACCGCGCGCCGCGCCAGGTATGGGAGTTTCTTCTCGACGCCATCTCGGTCATCGGCCCGGCAAAGCCCAATCCGGCCCACGACGCCCTGGCCCGGCTGGAGGCGGCCGGGCGGCTCTCCGGCATCGTGACCCAAAATATTGACGGGCTGCACCAGGCCGCCGGCTCGAAAAACGTGGTCGAATTTCACGGCGGCATGGAGCGTTATTTTTGCATGGGTTGCGGCCGAGCCTACGCCCCGCAGACGGCGCTATCGCTGACCCGGGCGGACATCCCCTGGCGCTGCGGAGCCTGCGGCGGAGTGGTGCGGCCGGATATCGTGTTCTTTGGTGAGGCCATACCACTTGACGCCCTTGATAAAAGCGGTCAATTGGCCTTGGCCGCTGACATGATTATCGTGGCCGGAACATCGGGGGAGGTCGCCCCGGCCAATCTCCTGCCCAGGGAGGTCAAGGCCAAGGGCGGAACGGTCGTGGAAATCAATCTGACGGAAAGCGCCATAACGGGGCTCGCCGACGTCTCGATCTTCGCCGCGGCGGAGATCGCCCTGCCGGCCCTGGCCGAGCGCGCACTTTCCTAACCTCTTACATTTCCCACAGGTGGGTCGCAATGGATGCGCTTACGCCGCATGGCGGCTTTTGGGCCATGATGGCCAATGCCACGCCGACGGTCATGTTCGTCTTGTGTGTCCTTGGTTTCATGTCCCTTGGTTGTTGGAGCATCATCTTCGTCAAGATCTTCACGCTGACCTCGGCCAAACGTGAAACCGCCAGGGATTTCGTCCGGTTCCAGGAAGCCGAAACCCTGCGCACGGCCATGCAGTCGCTTGGCCAGTCCCGCCAGTCCCCGGCGTTTCACGTCGGACGGCTGGCCTTCGAGGAACTCGTGCGCATGGAACAGGCCGATCTCGATCCGGTGGAAAAAGGCCACGTCGCCATGGACAACATCCGCCGGGTGTTGCGCCAGGGCGTGTCCCAGGAACTGGCCAAACTCTCGAGTTCCCTGCCCTTTCTGGCCACAAGCGCCAACGCCACGCCCTTTATCGGCCTTTTCGGCACGGTCTGGGGCATCATGAACTCGTTTCATTCCATAGGCCTCATGCAGTCCGCCGCCCTGGCCGCCGTGGCCCCGGGTATCTCCGAGGCGCTGATCGCCACCGCCATCGGCCTGGCCGTGGCCATCCCGGCCGTCATCTCCTACAACTTCTTCCTGGGCTACATCCAGGCCATCGAGGGCGAGCTGGTCAACTTCGCTGGCGCGTTTTTGAACCGCATCCAGCGCGAAGTGACCTGGACCCCGCGCGAGGCCCAGGCCGACGCCCCGGCGGCGGCCCGTCGCCGGCCGGCCCCGGAGAGGTTCTAAGCCATGGGCATGCAGGTCGGCGGCAAGGGCCGCTTCATGGCCGACGTCAACGTGACGCCCTTTGTGGACGTCATGTTGGTGCTCCTTATCATTTTCATGGTCACCGCGCCCATGATGACCCAGGGGTTGCAGGTCGATCTGCCCCAGACCCGCGCGGTTTCCGTCCTGCCCAAGGAAAGCGACAGCGTGGTGTTGACCATCAAGGCCGACGGCGCCCTGTACCTGGACAAATACCAGGTGGAGCTCGGCGACCTGGGGGGACAGGTGCAACAGCTGGTGACCGCCCAGAAAAAGCAGCTTTTCCTGCGGGCCGACAAGTCCGTGCCCTATGGCACGGTGGTTGCCGTCATGGGTGTGGTCAAAGAGGCCGGCGTGGATAAGCTCGGCGTCGTGGCCGAAGAAGAAAAAACGGCCGCGCCCTCCTCAGCCGCCAAAAAGAAATAGGATCCGGACGCGTCGCCCGGCGTGTCACAGCGAGTGCCCCCATGCGCGTTCTTGGCTGGATATTTTCCATCTTCCTGCACCTGACGGTGGTGCTGGCAAGCCTCGTCTTCATCAATATCGAGCCGGTCAAATTCCAGCTCAACGTTCCCGTGTACGAAGTCGACCTCGTCTCTCTTGGCGCGCCCGGCCTGCCCCCCGGTGAGGCCGGTCTGCCTCCGGGACCCAAGGGACCGGGAGACCGGCCCCAGCCCGGTCCGCCCGAACCCGAGGGGGGACCCGGCGAAGCCGCCGAGGCGCAGCTGCCCGAGCCGGCCAAGGCTCCGGCCGAACCGGCCAAGCCCACCACGCCCGAACCAGTGGCCGCCGTGCCCCAGGCGCCGGAACCGGAGCCCAAATCCGAGCCCAAGACCGAACCGAAGCCCGAGCCCAAAATCGAGCCCAAGACCGAACCGAAGCCCGAGCCCAAAATCGAGCCCAAGACGGATTTTAAAAAGCTCGAGGAAGCGACGAAGAAGGCCGAGGAAGTCCAAAAGAAGGCCGCCGAGGCCAAAAAGATCGAGGAAATCAAAAAGGCCGAGT
Organism: Solidesulfovibrio sp. C21; assembly: GCF_047785625.1. NCBI lineage: Bacteria > Pseudomonadati > Thermodesulfobacteriota > Desulfovibrionia > Desulfovibrionales > Desulfovibrionaceae > Solidesulfovibrio > Solidesulfovibrio sp. C21. Next base: position 5,363 of record NZ_JBLODY010000082.1, on the reverse strand, counting down.
TGCTCAAAAAGGCCGAGGATGCCAAGAAGGCCGAAGAAAAAAAGAAAGCCGACGAGGCCAGGAAAGCCGAAGAGGCCAAGAAGAAGGTAGAGGAAGCCAAAAAGGCCGAAGAAGCCAGGAAAAAGGCGGACGAAGCGAAAAAGAAGGCCGAGGACGCCAAGAAGGCTGAAGAGGCCAAGAAGGCCGCTGACGCCAAAAAAGCCGAGGACGCGAAAAAAGCCGCTGACGCCAAGAAATCGGCGGAAGCGGCCAAGGCGGCCGCGGCGGCCAAGGATGCGACCTCCGCCAAGGACGTCCTGGCCAAGGCGCTCAAAGAGGCCAAGGCCAAGGCCGGACAGGGCGGCGGCAAGGGCTCCGGCAAGGGCTCGGCTGGCGGTGATCCCCTGGCCAAGGCCCTGGCGGACGCCCGTCGCATGGCCGGCGGCGGCGGTGGTGGCGGTGGCAGCGGGGGCGGCGGCGGCGGTAGCGGCGTCACCATGGGGGTCTACGCCCAGATCGTCAACCGCGAGGTCAAAAAGAACTGGCGCTTCCCGCAAAGCGGCGCCCGGCAGCCGCTTATTGCCGTTGTGGAAGTGCACATCGACAAGAACGGGCGTATCCTCGAATATCGGTTGGTGCAGTCCTCCGGCCAGACCAGTTTCGACGCTTCGACCGTCAAGGCCGCATCCGAAACGGACACGCTGCCGCCGCCGCCGCCGGGACTGAACGTCCTGCAACTGCGGTTCAGCTCCCAGGAGCTTGGGCGGTAGGAAATCGGTCGGCGATTGTTTTTTTCCCGACCGGCATTTGCCTGGGACCCGGGAACACGGTATAGGCCGAAACGCGGGAATACCCGTGCCGGCCGCAAGGGCAGGCTCCCCGGCGACGTCGCCGGGGCTTAACGACAAACCGGCAAGCAGCGAGCTTCAGGGACTTGGACAATGACCACGCGCGTGCATAAGCGAATCATCAGTGTTTTCGGGGCACTTTTCATGCTTTTGGGCATCCTGTCCGGACGGGCCCCGGCCCAGACTTCCCTGGCCGTGGATATCCAGGGGCCGGGACAGGCCAAGATGAACCTGGTCCAGGCCAGGCCTTTTGCCGAAGGCGGACAGCTCACACCGGCCGACAAACTGCAGGACCTTATCAACAAGGACCTGCAATTTCTGCCATTTTTGCAGCTGGTGCCGCCTTCCAACATCCCCGGCCAGATCGGCGGGGCCAAGGCGGAACAGATCGATTTCAAGCCCTTCGGCATGGCCAAGATCGACGTGCTCGTCACCTCCCAATGGTCACCCGGCGGCAACCTCGGCAATGTGGAGCTGCGCGCTTTCGAGGTCTATTCCCAGAAAGTGATCGTCGGCAAAGGCTATGACAGCGTCACCGACGCCCAATTGCCCGATATCGCCGACCGGTTCTGCATGGAACTCATGGCCGCGCTCACCGGTCAGGGCGGCTTCTTCAATTCCCAGATCGCCTTCGTGAAGCCCAGCTCCGGCAAGGGCACCGACATCTGGACCGTGCGCCCCACCGGCCGGGGGCTGACCCGCGTCACCCACTACAATGAGCTCGGTATGGCCGAAAGCCCGTCCTGGTCCTTCGACGGCCGGCGCATCGCCTTCACCCTTATCGGCTCGCGCTCCCATTACCTGGGCGTCTGGTCCGGCGGCGGCAAGCCCCAGGTCTACACCCTGCCAAGCACCAATGTGGTGAGCCCGCGCTTTCTGCCGAGCGGCCAGATCGCCGTCAGCATGCGCGTGCACGGCAAGGCGGACATTTACCTCTTAAACGCCAACCATCAGCCCGGACGGGTGCTGGCCGGCGGCCCGGGCATCAACGTCTCCCCAAGCTTCGATACCTCGGGCCGGCTCATGGCCTTTGTCAACGACCAGGCCGGCAACCCCAACATCTACCTTCAGGATGTCGGCGGCGGCTCCCCCAGGCGCATCACCACCTCGGGCTACAACACCAACCCGTCCATAAGCCCCGACGGCAAGCTCATCGCCTTCACCAAACAACTTGGCGGCGGTCAGAAGATCTTCGTCCATGACATGACCACCGGCCAGGAAACCCAGGTGACCTCGGGCGGTGGTTCGGATGAGAACCCCAGCTTTTCGCCGGACGGCTACTTTATCGTATTTTCCTCGACCCGAAGCGGCCAGAAAAAGCTCTATGTCACGACCCGGCACGGCACGCCGCCGATCAAGATTCCCACCGGGGACGGCGTAGCCCAAATGCCTTGCTGGGGGCCGCTGCCGCAGTAGTGTCACGGATTTTTTTTATTCCATGACGATCCTGTAATGGTTCTGGCCAATGTGGAAAAGAGTGGGTTAAATGGAGTCCCGGGGTTAGCAAAAGCACTCAACCATGCAGAAAGCCCATAATTTCCCTGTTGCATTTTATTGCAGGAGGCGTAATTGGAGGCGCGTTCCGGTTGGTGCTTCGCCAGCCCCATCGAGAACACGGCCAGGGGTAAAGCTCCTGGCTTTGTAAAGCCCGGGCGGGCTATGTGAGGAGGAAGAAAAATGACGCGTTCGAGGATTTTGACTCTGGCGGTACTGGTGTTGATGCTTTCCCTTATGGGATTTGGCTGTGCCAAAAAAGCCGGCGGCCCCGGTGATGGTTCCGGAACGAGCTGGGAAGACCAGGAAAAGGCTCGTCTGGAACAAGAGCGTGCCCTGCGTGAGAAGATGGGACAGGCCGCTAACGAACTGGCCCAGATGATCCACTTCGCCTTTAACAGCTCCAACCTGACGGCTGAATCCCGGCAGATCCTGACCCGCAAGGCCGAGATCATGCGGCAGTACCCGCAGATCAAGGTTATCGTGGAAGGGAACTGTGACCAGCGCGGCACGGCTGAGTACAACCTGGCCCTCGGCGAACGCCGTGCCCAGGCCTCCGCTCAGTACCTGGCCAAACTGGGCATTCCCGCCGATCGCCTGTCCACCGTCAGCTACGGTAAGGAACGCCCCTTGGATCCGGCAACCACTGAGGCCGCATACGCCCAGAACCGCCGCGACGAATTCCGCGCCACCTACTAGTTTCTGTTGCTTTCACGCCCACAAGGCGCAAAAGGCTGCCGGGTTTTCCCGACAGCCTTTTTTTGTTGTGGTACGGCTGCGGTCGCCAGGGGAGGCTCTGCCTCCCCTGGACCCCACCGCCGGGGGACTTGATGTCCCCCGGACCCCCTTTTACCGGGTTGGGATGGTGGGTGGAGGTGGAGTCGGGTGGCGGAACGACGAATGCTTGTCGCCGCAATCGGCCCGGCGGCACGAGGCGCGTTGCGCCTCGACGCCGGACGCGATTGCGGCGACAACCGCGCCAGCGGCGAAGCGCCGCATTTAAGAAGAAGATATTTTTTCTGAATGTCGCCCCGAAGGGGCGACTGGCGTGGTGGCGGCGGAATTTGTTTGGGACGAGCCTGCCGCGAAGCGGCGGCAGCGTCCCGACAAATGCCGCCGCCATCTTCTCCACTCTCCGCATTCCCGCCAGCCAATCCCGCCTCCGCCCGGCCAAAGCACACCGGACGGGGGGCCCGTGGCCTCCCGGCAGGTGCAGGGCAGCGCCCTGCCGGGGGTACGGGGGCAGCGCCCCCGCCGCAAAGGCAGTGGCTGGGCCGTAGCCCCGGCGCTATGACCGGAGCCAGTGAAAGATGGCGAGGCAGATGCAGGCGTAGATGCCGGCCAGCACGTCGTCGATCATGACGCCGTAGCCGGCGGGCAGCCAGTTTTCGGAGGCGCGCACGGGGCGCGGCTTGAGGATATCGAAGGCGCGGAAGAGGAGGAATCCGGCGGCCAGATCCAGTGGGGGCAGGCTGGCGAAGGGCAGGTAGGTGATCCACTGGCCGACGAGTTCGTCGATGACCACATGGCTGGGGTCTTTTTTGTGGAGCAGGATTTCGGTTCGTGTGGCGGTGATGCTGCCGATAAAAAACAGGGCAATGAGGACGATGATGCGCCAGAAGCCGGGCAGCGGCAGGAAGAGGGCTGGTGCGGCGATGGCGGCCGCGGCCGAGCCCCAGGTTCCCGAGGCGTAGGGGATTTTGCCGATGGGGCCGAGTCCTGAAACGAGCAGGGACAGGCGGTCGCCTGAGGTCATGATCGGGGCCTCCGTGGAGTGGATGGATAGGTCGGGGCACGCTACACCGGGGCACGGAGCGGGGCAAGGGGTTGGGCATCTTGAGTTCGGGAGCGAAGTGTGGGAAAAAACCGGCGGCGGGCCATGGGCGCGCCACAACCCGAAAGGAAGGTGTCGATGTTGAGCCTGCGCTACACCATGGTGCTTTTTGTTATGTACTTTATGTTTTTTTGGCTCTTTTATCGTTTCTATTTCCGCCCACGGATTTATCTGCTGCTGTTGTCCGAGCCATCTTACATGGACCATTATATCGATAAGCTGCCGCATATGTGCGAACGCCCTGACGAGCGGCTTGGCATGATCGAATTCATGCTGGCCAAACGGAAGCGTTTTGTCCGTGCCATGCGGCAATTTGTCTTTACCATCACGGCCGCTTATGTGGCCCTGCTCATTCTCGGCGCAACTCTGTAACGCTTTGGCGCAATTTTTTTGATTTTACTATGAAAGATGAAAGCTTATCACTCCCTGTGACTGGAGATACGGCCGAGGGCTTGGCGTATCGTGTGGTCGAAGCGGCGCGGCAGATCGCCGTGCATTACGGGTTATGGCTGGCCGAGACCGCGCATCAGTTGGGCCCGGAACAGGCCGTGGCCTTGGAATCCCAGGTCGGGGACGCCTATATTCCGCTGCTGACGCGCCGCATCGAACGGGCGTTGGGACTTTCCGGGGATGTCAACGGCGTCTTGGCGGCTCTGGGCGAGGAAAAGCTCGGCAAGCTGCTCGACGCCCTGGCCGTTTCCTGGCTGGCGGCGGATGGGGTCTGGTTTCGCAAGGTCGAGGACGCGCGGGGCATGCACGACGCCAAGCGGGTCAACGACACCTGCTGGTCGCGCCTGGGCTATTACGAGGCCTTGCGGGCCAAGGCCGCTCTGGGACTGCCCGAGCGGGGCGGACTCCCCGCGCTCAAGGCCGCCTTTGGCGCGCGGTTGGTGTCGCGCATCAACCAGTGGGAGATCGTGGACGAGACGCCGGATTCCTTCGTCCTGCGCATGGTGCGCTGCCGGGTGCAGTCCTCGCGCGAACGCCAGGGGCTGCCGCCCTATCCGTGCATCTCCGGCGGTTCGGTGGAATATACGGCCTTCGCCGCCGGCATCGATCCCGCCATCGCCACCACCTGCGTCAGCTGCCCGCCGGATATCACACTCCCCGCCTGCGCCTGCGCTTGGAGATTTTCGACGAAATGAAAGTGTTAGGATGAGGAAGAGAATGCGAGAGGGGAACCCTTTTTGAAAAAAGGGTTCCCCTCT
>NZ_JBLODY010000081.1:0-17272 GCF_047785625.1 Solidesulfovibrio sp. C21 | reverse complement strand
TTGCCCACCCCTTTGAAAGTTTTTGGGGAGGGTGGGGGTCCGGGGGAGGGGACCCTTTTTTTCAAAAAAGGGTCCCCTCCCCCGGGTGCCTTACGCTACTCTACCCCTTCACATGTAACGCGCTGGCGTCGGCGAGGAGGTCGTTGATGCGGGCGACCATCTGGTGCGGGTCGGACAGGTAGCCGTCGAGGAGCAGGGCGGAGTCGTAGAGTTGTTCCACGGCCTTGCCGAGAAACGGGTCGGCGGCGTCGTTGCGGTAGATGGCGAGCAGGTTGCGGATGAGCGCGTGGTCGCGGTTGAGTTCCAGGGCTTTTTTCGGGACCGAGGTGTCCTTGGTGACCATGCGCATGATTTTCTGCATGCTCGAGGTCATGTGGTCATCGGGGGAGACCAGGCAGGACGGGCTTTGGGTGAGCCGGGTGGACAGGCGCACTTCGGTGACGCGGTCGCCGAGAAGCTCCTTGATCTTTTTGAGGAAGTCGTCGAGGGAGCCTTCCTCGTCCTTGGACAGTTCCGGCGTTTCCTTTTTGGGGGCTTCGCCGGCGAAGGCGTCCAGTTCGCCGGCTTCGACCAGCTCGGCGGATTTGATGGTCAGGTCCTTGTAGGTGCGGATGGAGTCCATGATGAACTCGTCCACGGGCTCGTAGAGGTAGAGGACCTCGAGGCCCTTGGCCCGGAAGATTTCCAGGTGGGGGTTTAAGTCCAGGGCGTCGCGGGACGGGCCGGACAGGTAGTAGATGGACTTCTGGCCTTCCTTGGCGCGTTCGACGTAGGCGGCAAGGGAGGTGTCGTTGTCGTCGCGTTCGATGGCCGAGGAGTCGAAGCGCATGAGTTCGGCGAAGGTTTCGCGATGGGCGAAGTCGCCGTAGCCGAGCTTGAGGGCCTGGCCGTGTTCCTTGAAGAACGTGGCGTATTTGTCCGGGTCTTCCTTGGCCAGGCTTTTGAGTTTGTCGAGGACCTGCTTGACGATGACGGTCTGGATTTTACGCAGCACCAGGTTTTCCTGGAGCGTTTCGCGTGAGAGGTTGAGCGGCAGGTCTTCGGTGTCGACCACGCCGCGCACGAAGCCCAGGTATTCGGGGATGAGCTCCTTTACCTCCTTGGAGATGAGCACCCGGCGCACGTAGAGGTCGAGGCCGTTGTGCAGGGCATCACGGAAGGCCATGGGCCCGAGTCCCTTGGCCGGGACGAAGAGCAGGGCGGTGAACTGCACCGGCGCGTCGACGCTTATATGGATGGTGGCTAGGGGCTCGTCTTCGTCGTAGGTCAGGAATTTGTAGAATTCCTTGTATTGTTCCGGGGTGACGCTGAATTTGGATTCGCGCCACAGGGCGGGCAGGGTGTTGGTTTTTTCGCCGTCGACCAGGACGGGGAAGGAGATGAAGTTGGAGTGCTTGCGCAGGACGTCCTTGACGCGCTGCGGGTCCCCGTAGTCCTTGGTGTCTTCCTTCAGTTCGATTTCGATGGTGGTGCCGCGCGGGACGTCGCCTTCCACGGCCTCGACGGAGAAGCTGCCCGAGCCGTCGGAGATCCAGCGGGCCGGCGCGGCATCGGGGGCGAAGGCGCGGGAGGTGACGGTGACCTTGTCGGCGACCATGAAGACCGAATAAAAGCCCACGCCGAACCGGCCGATGAGGTTGGACGCGGCATCCTTGTTTTCGGCCACGGACTTCATGAAGGCCTCGGTGCCGGATTTGGCGATGGTGCCGAGGTTTTCGACCAGCTCGTTTTGGGTCATGCCGCAGCCGGTGTCGGCGATGGTGAGCCTGCCGCCTTCCTTGTCCGTGGTGATGCGGATTTCGAGGGGCGCATCGGCGTCGGCAATGGCGGTTCCCTTGCTAATTTCGAAGCGCAGCTTGTCCAGGGCGTCGGAAGCGTTGGAGACGAGCTCGCGCAGGAATATTTCCCGATTGGTGTAGATGGAGTGGGTGATGATATCGAGGAGCTTACGGATTTCGGCTTTGAATTCGTGGGTTTCCCCTGCTGCGGCGGTCATGGGTCACTCCTTGTTGCGTGGTTTGGCCGGCCGGCGTGCGGCCGCAAAAAAAGGCGCGCACCCCTCGGGCGGGTCGGGCCTGTGGGGGGATGCCCCGTTCGGAAATATAAAAAGGGAGATAATCAGGGGAGGGGACGTGTCAAGGGCGCGGCCTGAGGCTGGACGGATGCGGGGGAAAGTGGGCGCACCCCATTGACAGGCCGAGGGTGTTGTTTATTTTCGGCTGTGAAGAGCAACCTTTGTCGGAGGTGCATCCATGGTTATTGATCTTGGTCCGTTTTACGGCGCCAACACGCCATTCGACCGGCTGTTCGAGTCCTTGTGGCCGGCCATGTCCATCAGCCAGCGCAGCGTGGCCTATCCGCCGATCAACATCGGCGAGGACGACGACAACATTTACGTGCGCTGCGAGATTCCGGGCATGGACATTGCCGATCTCGACCTGACGCTGACCGATTCGAGCCTGGTCATCAAAGGGGAGCGCAAGGCGGTCAAGGGCAAGTACTACCGCCAGGAACGCCCCACGGGTTTTTTCCAGCGGGTGGTCAACATGCAGGCCGCGGTGGCCAGGGAGAAGGTGACGGCTTCCATGCGCGACGGGGTGTTGGAGGTCGTTTTGCCCAAATCGGACGAAAGCAGGCCGAAAAAGATCAGCATCGAGGCCGTGTAAGCGCGCCGGCGCGATTGCCGCAGGAGGACGATCATGACGGAAGGCGTTTTGAAAAACGAGGAGCGCCGGCTGCCCCGGGTGAAGCCGGCCACGGACATCATCGAGAAGGAAGACGGGTTTTATATTTACGTCGACATGCCGGGCGTGGCCAAGGGCGATCTGGTCATCGACCTCAACGAGGACGAGCTCAAGGTTTCGGGCAAGGCGGAGTATGTGTTGCCCGAGGGGCAAAAGCTCGGCCATGTGGAGTTCGGCGGCGGCGAGTATTTTCGCAGTTTCACGGTGTCGCACATCGTGGACAAGGAGCGGATCAAGGCCACGCTTCGGGACGGGGTGCTGGAACTGCATTTGCCGCGTCAGGAAAAAGCCCAGCCCCGTAAAATCGAGATTCAGGCAGGATAAATGCCGTACTGGTATGACCGGGATGCGCAGAACGCATCCCGGTTTTATTTTTTGTGGGGAAAAAAGGATATTTGTTTGGAGTTTGAAAAATAAAAATTAATATTTCAAAAATGTAATGTTGAGATAGCCTTCGCTACTGCTTGAGGTTTGGGGCATGCGGAAAAGGTGTTAGTGACATTTTCGTGCCTTCGTGTTGACAAGAAGGGGAAAGAACCGCACTGTCCGTCGCCATTGCGGCATTTCGCAGGAATATCTCAAGGAGATTGTATGGAAGATTATCTCAAAAGCGCGCTGGAGATCGTCAAGGCCCAGGCGTCCGTGCGCAACATGACCGACGAGGAGATCACCTCCATGATCCGTCGGCTGGCCATCGGCATCCGGGACATCAGCGGCGAGGCTCCTGTCGGCGAAGCGGAACAGCCCGTCGGCATGGACCCGAAAAAGGCGATCAAGGAAAAATCCGTCACCTGCCTGGAATGCGGCAAGTCGTTTAAGGTGATCACCAAAAAGCACCTTGCCTCCCATGGCCTGACCCCGGAAGAGTACAAGACCAAGCACGGCTACAAGAAGTCCATGCCGCTGGTTTGCAAGTCATTGCAGCGGGATCGGCGCAAAAAAATGAAGGATATGCGGCTGTGGGAGAAGAAGGGAAAAGTGGTGGCCTAACGCGGGGCTTTCTGCTATCCGGAAAACCGAATATGGGACTGGCCGCGCCGGACCTTTCCCGCGCCGTCGTTTCCGGGGCGTCGGGTTTGGGGAGTCGCGGCAATCATACGAGAAGGAGATCGCACGCACATGGCTAAAACTGACATCATCGCCAAAATCCAGGCCAATGCCGGCATCGCCACCAAGGCCGAGGCGGGCAAGGTTCTTGACGCCGTCCTGGCGGCCATCCAGGATTCCCTGGCTGCGGGCGAGGCGCTGACCCTGACGGGCTTTGGCACCTTCAAGGTGTCCGAACGGGCGGCGCGTACCGGCCGCGATCCCCGCACCGGAAACGCCATCGACATTCCGGCCTCCAAGGCTGTCCGCTTCACCCCGGGCAAGACCCTCAAAGACGCCGTGAAGTAGTTTTCTTTCGCCCTTTGGGCGCAAGGCCGCGGGAAACCGCGGCCTTTTTTTATGGGAAGCGGCAGGGCCTGTGGGGATGGGAAGGGATATCCTTCGTGTGGTGGCGGATCGATTTGACAACAGCGGCCCTTCATGGACCAATAGGATTGCGGCGAGAGTATCCACGAATGCACCGGCAGCAAGGAGAATCGACACGCCGCATGATTCTTGGTCCTAGTCTCGATTTTTTAGGCGGACCGCCATATGGAGACCAAGTCCGAGATCAGGAGATGATCAAGCAGGGATTCCGCTATTATAAGGAGTATTATTCGGAAAGGCATTCGAAACAGCTGTCACAACAAGAGTATAACGCTATAAAACGAAGAATTGATGAAGAGGGGGTGGAGAGTTTTCTTAATGGGTTAGACAATGCGAGGAATATATTGAATAAATTTACCGAATGATTCGATTACTGCCTGTCAAAACTGCGAAGAAATTTTTCAAGATTTAACTGCTGTCTTGTATTATTATTTTGTTGGGAAGGATGGGGTGGAGGTGGTGGTTGTTTCTCTGGTACGAATTCCATCGGCCAATTCAAGATCGCCCTGAAATACCCAAATTCCGGATAAAGTACATACCAGTGCTTTTCTATCTTGTCCATATCACGTACTCTATGCATCACTAGCCATGGTTTTGGCGTATCGTCAGAAACGTATAATAAACTTTCATCAAGGGAAAGTACATTCCAGGATGCCGAAAAAATGACGCTTATATGTCCGCCATTTGTCATATAGGAAACTAATCCATTCTGCCTGGCTAAATAAGTATATGGCTGCGGTAAATGCAGAGTTTTGTCCTTGGAATACAACTCTTTTGACCATATCATCCGAATGACGTGCATTCTTTCCTGCTTGAATAGAGAAAAATAAAGGTTATCACGGATCGGTCCATAGGGAGCATGGGGGTAGGCTGCGATGAAATACATATTCAACACGAAAGGAAGAGCGGCCCATAACGGTGTTATCCATACATAACGCGCGAGGATGTAGGTGTTGCGCAGGAACATCCAGCATTCATACAGGAGAATCCAGTTCGGCAGCGAATCGCCGAGGCCAAACGGCATGCGGCAGCACAGGACGAGGCCGAAAAAAAGAAACGGCGTAAAAATGGCTATGAAGGTGATGGTCGCCCGCAGTGCCCGCTGGCACCGGCGTTTGGCCAGCCAGCGGCGGCGGGCGCGGCGCGCGGCCTTGTCCTGGTTATCCGGCGGGGACGGCATGACGCAAAGCTAGCGCATACGCCGTGGATGCGCCATGCCGTAAGAGGGGGGAGGCGTATGCCCTCCGTCCAAGGGGAGGACCGGCGTGCCGTCCCTTACAGCGGCGCCCAGCCGAGCAGCGAAAATCCCGTTTCCGGGTCCTTGGACCGGGCCAGGTCCGTGCCCAGGATCTCGATCACCACCACCTCGAAAATCTTCCACACCTCGAGCCCCGGCCGCACGCAGCCGGCCCGCGTCTCCTCGCCGCGCCCGAGCACGCCGTGCATGTGCAGCATCGGCTTGCCGCCGATGGCGGAGGGGAAAAGCGTGCCCACGGCCGCGGCCTCGTGCACCCGGGAAATGGCCGCGAACATGGTCGTCGGCGGCATGACCGTGCCATCCTCCGGTCCGACCACCAGCTTGCCCTTTTCCAGCCCGCCAAGGGCCAGCACCACGGCCGAGGTCACTTCCCGCTCGGCGGCGAACGCTTCGATGGCGTCCGGAATGCGGTCGCCGTCGCCGAGGCGCAACACGAACACGCGGCCGATGTGGCCTTCGGATACGATCATGCCATCCTCTCCGTTTTTTTTCTGGTTACCAAAGCGCCGGGCAAGACAACAGGCCAGTCCGCGCCAGGGGCGTCGCGCCGTCGCGGCTTGCGGCCAGGCGGGACAGGGGTTCCCGTCGCGGTGGGCTTGGTCCGTGTCGCCTGGGCCGCCGCGATGTGGGAGGGCCGAAAGGCGTCGGAAAATGTCCCGGTGGGGGCGGTCATGGCGTCACGGGCGTGCGACGCCTTCCGTCGACAGCCCCCACCCGGCGGACATCCGCGCGCATCGCCAGGGATCGCGCGGGATTATGCGGAAAAAGCCGCTCCAGACGGCGCGGCATGGATCAGCCCGTGTCGTGCCCTCGAAAGGTGCGCAGACAAATTTCGAGGGCAACACGCTTGCATGTTGGTTTTTTGAAAAATACCAGCGGACTTTTCAAGGGCCGCGGCACTAGGCCTTGTTGAATTCGCTCTTCGGGGCGCCGCAGACCGGGCAGACCCAATCCTCGGGGATGTCTTCGAACTTGGTGCCGGGGGCCACGCCGTTGTCGGGATCGCCGGCGGCGGGGTCATACACGTAGCCACAGATGCTGCACTCGTATTTGTCCATGATAAAGCTCCGTTGGGGTTGAGCCGGGTAGGCATTCCTTATTTGCCCGCAGCGCCGGGTCCGCGAGGGTTCCCTTGCCTGCGCGGCAACAAGGTCATTTGGTCGGCGGGGCGCCGGAAAGGCATCCGCTTGCGCCTGCCGCATCGGCGGATGCGGCCCCACCGACAGTCCATAGCGACAGTAAATAGCGATCACGCCGGCTCAAGTCTATCCTTTAGTTCATACCAAATTGTCAAGACCGGCCGTGATCCCGGTTCACTCCTGCCGAAACTGTTCCACCAACTCGGCCAGATGGTGGGCCATGGAGCGCACATCGCCGATGCGGGTATTGGCGTCGGCGATCTGGCGGGCGATGTCCTTGGACAGTTCGTTGATGTGGCTCACGCTGCCGTTGACTTCCTCGCTGGTGGCGGACTGTTGCTCGGAGGCGGCGGCGATGTTGCGCACCATGTCGGCGATGCGATTGGACTGCTCGACGATGCGGGTCAGCACGAGGCCGGACTGTTCGGCCATGCCCGCGGTCAGCTCCACCTTGGATTTGGTGTCGTTCATCCCGGCCACGACCTGGCGCGTGCTGTCCTGGATGTCGGTTATGGCCGTGGCCACCTCGGCTGTGGCGGTCATGGTCTTCTCGGCCAGCTTTCTGACCTCGTCGGCGACGACCGCGAATCCGCGTCCGGCATCGCCGGCCCTGGCCGCCTCGATGGCGGCGTTTAAGGCGAGCAGGTTCGTCTGGTCGGCGATGTCGCCGATGACGGTCAGGACCTGGCCGATATTGACGGTCCGGGTCTCGAGGTTGCCCAGGGACCCGGCCAGTTCGGCGGTCTTGACCGAGACCTGCTTGGTTTCGTCCACAGTGCGGGCCACTTCCTGTCCGCCGTCGATGGCGGCCTTGGTGGCCACGTCCGAGGCCTGGGCCGTGTCGCCGGCGTTCTGGGCCACCTCGAGCACGGTGGCGTTCATCTCCTCCATGGCCGTGGCCACGCGCTCGGTTTCGCGGGCGGTGTTCTCCACGCCGCCGGTGAGCTCGTCCATGCTGGCGGTCAGCACGTCCGAGGCGTCGGACAGGTTCTTGGCCACGGCGGTGACTTCGCCGGCCACGGCCAGAAGCTTTTCGCGCTGGGACCGGATGTGGTCCTTGTCCTTTTCCTCCTGGGTCAGGTCGATGAGCACGCCGATGACGCCGACCACCTCGCCCGAGGCGTTCTTGAGGGGGGAGATTTCGTAGTGCAGGGGAAAGACTTGGCCGTCGGTGCGGGTGAATCGGGTAAATCCGCTCGAGCAGTCCCCGGAATCGAGCACTCCGGCGCAGCCCGAGCGGCCGTCCTCGCGCTTGAAGCTGTCGACCACGGGCTCGCCCAGCATTTCGGCGTCGGTCTTGCCGAGGATATGCTGCAGCGGCGTGTTGACGAATTCGAAACGGCGGTCCTTGCCGGCCACGAAAATGGGGATGATCACGCCGTTTAAAATGCCCTTGTTGTATTCGAGCTGATCCTTGATGGTGCGCACCATGGCCGAGAGGTTGACGGCGAGCTGGGCGATTTCATCCTGGCCCGGCACATCGAAGGAAAGGTCGAGGGAGCCGTGGCTTATGGCCTCGGACAGGCCGGCCAGCTTTCTGACCCGGCCGACCACGGAATATTTCATGAAGAGCAGCAGGGCGACGAGCAGGGCGGCCATGCCGCCAAGCGACAGGCCGGCGCTTTTGATCTGGTCGTCCGTCAGGCGGGTCAGTTCCGGGGTGATGTCCTGGACCACGACCATGGCCCCCAGGATGGGCTTGGACGCGCCGTGGCAGTGGTGGCAGGCCGGTTCGTTGCGCACCGAGCCCACGGCCACGAAGGACTTTGTTCCGGCCCAGGGCAGGATGGCGCCGCCGTGGAAGTCGGCGGCCAGGGCTTTTTGCACCAGCCCCGTGACGTTCGCGTCCGCGGACAGGTCGGCGAAATCCCGGCGCTGGGCGGCCGGGTCCGTGGAGTAGGTCACGTTGCCGTTGAAATCGGTCAGGAAAACCCGGATATCGGTATGCGCCGCGGCCATCTTGGTGAACTGGGCCGCGGTTTCTTCGTTCTTGCCGAGGCGCATGGGCTCCTCGATGGCCATGCGCAGGATGCCGCTTATGCGGCGGGAGGTGCGGTCGATCTGGTCCACGGAGCCCTGGCGCTGCCAGTGGGCGTTGGCCCAGAAAAGGCCGCTGAAGGCGAGGATGGTCAGGCCCGAAACGAGCAGGAGCACCTTGAGGCCAAGCGAGCGTGAAACGACTCCCATCCCTTCCCCCCTGGTGGCATGTCCGCGAAAGGCGTTGGCGCGCGTTTCACGGGCAGCACATGTATTTTTAGATACCCGTGTGAAAACCTTGTGCGAGGAGGCTTTTTTCAATTCCTGTTTGGCTGGCCGGCGTCTGGGTGTGACGGCCGCGCGCGGCGCATATTTGAAGAATACGCCTTCGCGCCCGTCACACCCAGACGCCGGCCCCGGCCGCTCGCGTCATATTTGGGCGCACATCCCTGCTTCTGACCTCGCCGGCTTCCCTCCGATTCCTTTCGAACCCCGGGAACGATTTTTTTTCCGGTAAAAGATTTAGGAAGGGGAGAGCGCGAGAGGGGAGAACCCTTTTTAAAGGGTTTCCCCTCTCGCATTCTCTTCCCACACCGCATTTAATGCGCTCCGGCGAAGAGCATGGGCTTGAAGTTGAAGTTGCGCACGCGTTCAGCGTTGTGGCAGCGCTCGCATTCGGACATGGCCAGCTTCGACTTGATGAGGGACGGATCGCCGCCGGAAGCGACATGGGCCGAGCCCGGGCCGTGGCAGACCTCGCAGCCGGCATTGGCCAGTTCGGGCGTTTTTTCGAAGCTTACGAAACCGCCGGGCCGGCCGTAGCCGGTGGTGTGGCAGGCGAAGCAGCCGCGCAGTTCCTCGGCGGTGAGCTTTTTAGCCATGATCTTGACCGATTGGGAGGAGTGGGCCTTTTTCGAATACCTGGAATAGGAGTCGTATTCTTTGGCGTGACATTCCTGGCAGGCCTTGGAGCCGACGTAGGAGGCGGGTGTGGCCGGTTCGGGCGGGGCTTGGCCGTTTTGTTGGGCGAAGGCGGGGACCAGCAGGGGGGCGAAAAACAGGACCGCCGTAAGTAAAGCCGCATACAAAGACCGCCGCCGGACTGACATGGAGGGGCTCCTGGGCTTGGGTGGAAAACGTAAATTACGTTAGCCTATTTTCCAGGCCCGAGCAATATGGTTTGGCCAATGACAGTGATGTCTCACGGAGGGGCCGCCGCGCGGCGGACAGGGGCAAGGGGGGGCGGGGAAGCGTTTTCCGATTGTGCCGCCGGGGAGGATGGCCCCCCCGGCGGACAGGGGCGGGAGAACCCGCCCGGAGAAGGGCTACCAGTCGAGGGTGGCCTTGAAGGCCTGGGCCAGCTCCTCGGCGGTTTCGGCGCAGAAGATGACCGGTCCCCGGCGCAGGATCAGGTCCGGGGCTTCGGTGACCACGCCGACATGGCCCAGGGCCTGACCGGCGAAAAGCGCTTCGAAGGCGTCCCGATTTTCCGGGGCGACCGTCACCACCAACCGGCTTTGGGATTCGGCGTAGAGCAGTTCCAGGTCGGTCAGTCCCGGAACGGCCGGAGCCAGGGCCAGATCCAGGTCCGCGCCGAGTCGGCCGCCCAGCGCCATTTCGGCCAGGGCCACGGCCAGGCCGCCGTCGGAGCAGTCGTGGCAGGCGGAAACCAGCCCCCGGCGCATGGCCGCGTGCAGGGTCCGGTAGCGCCGCGCGGCCGGGGTCGCGTCGACCTGGGGCACGTCGGGCGAGGAGAAGCCCAGTTCGTCGGCCAGTTCCGAGGCGCCCAATTCCGGTCGCGTGAGGCCGAGCACGTAGACCAGATCGTCGGCCCGCTTGAAGTCGGACGTGACCACGCGGGCGACGTCGGGCACGAACCCCATGACCGAAAAGAGCACCGTGGGCGGGATGGAAATCTTGGCCCCGCCGCCGGAGTAGTCGTTTTTCATGGAGTCCTTGCCCGAGATGCAGGGCACGCGGTAGGCCCGGCTGAAATGGGCCAGGGCCCGGTTGGCGCGCACGAGCTGGGCCAGCTTGTAGCGGCCGTCCGGGGTCTTTTCCGATTCCACCGGGTCGCACCAGCAGAAGTTGTCCACCCCGGCCAGGCGCGCGGGGTCCGCGCCCACGGCCACGGCGCCGCGCACGGCCTCGTCGATGGCCGCGGCCATCATCCAGTAGGTGTCGATGTCGGAGTAGCGCGGGCAGATGCCGTGGGAGAGCGCCACGCCTTCGGGACGCGACAGGTCCGGGCGCAGCACGCCGCCGTCGGACGGACCGTCGCGCCGTGCGCCGCAAAGGGGCTTGACCGCCGAGCCGCCTTTGACCTCGTGGTCGTACTGGCGCACCACGTATTCCTTGCTGCAAATATTGAGGCGGCCGAGCATGCGCCTAAGGAGCTTGCCGTGTCCGCCGCCGGGCATGACGGGTTCGGTGCGGGCGATCTCCGGGCGCTTCCAGGCGGCGGCCAGACGCATGCGCGGCGTGCCCTCGTGCAGGAAGTCCATATCGATGTAGGCCACGGTGCGCCTGTCGTAAAAAACGCGCAGGAACCCGGAGTTGGTGAAGTTGCCAAGCTCGGTGGACTCCACGCCCATTTCGCGGGAAAGCTTCATGAAGGCCGGGAAATGCTCGGGCGGCACGGCCAGGGTCATGCGCTCCTGGGCCTCGGAGGTGAAAATCTCCCAGGGGACCAGCCCGTCGTATTTGAGCGGCACGCGGTCGAGGTAGAGTTCGCAGCCGCCGCAGTCCTGGGCCATCTCGCCCACGGAGCTCGAAAGCCCGCCCGCGCCGTTGTCGGTGATGGCGTGGTAGAGGCCCAGGTCGCGGGCGCGCATGAGAAAATCGTACATGCGGCGCTGGGTGATGGGGTCGCCGATCTGCACGGCCGTGGCCGGCGAGCCCTCGTGGAGCTCTTCGGAGGAAAACGTCGCGCCGTGGATGCCGTCCTTGCCGACCCGGCCGCCGACCATGACGATGTAGTCCCCGGGCATGGCCTTTTTGACGTAGCTCGGCTTGCCGTGCAGGTCCGCCGGCAGGGTGCCGACCGTGCCGCAAAAAACCAGCGGTTTGCCGAGGTAGCGCTCGTCGAACACGATGGAGCCGTTGACGGTCGGGATGCCGGACTTGTTGCCGCCGTGCTCCACGCCCTCGCGCACGCCTTCGAGCACCCGGCGCGGATGGAGCAGGCGCGGGGGAAGCTGGCCTTCCCAGAACGGCGAGGCGAAGCAGAACACGTCGGTGTTGCACAAAAGGTTCGCCCCCATGCCGGTGCCCATGGGGTCGCGGTTGACCCCGACGATGCCGGTCAGGGCGCCGCCGTAGGGGTCCAGGGCCGAGGGGCTGTTGTGGGTCTCCACCTTGATGCAGATGTGCAGTTCCTCGGTGAAGCGCACCACGCCGGCATTGTCGGAAAAAACCGACAGGCAGAAGTCGTTTTCGCCAAGGGCCTTGCGGATGTCGCGGGTCGAGCCCTGGACGTAGGTCTTGTAGAGGCTCTCGATGACTTCGACCGCGCCGGTTTCCTCGTCGACATAGTCGATTATGGCGTTGAAAATCTTGTGCTTGCAGTGCTCGGACCAGGTCTGGGCGATGCACTCGAGCTCCACGTCGGTGGGGTTGTGGTGGAGCCCCCAGCAGGAACGGCGCATTTTGAAACCCGGCCGGCCGAAATAGGCGCGGATGGCCCACCACTCGGGCAGGGACAGGGCCAGGGTGCGCTCGCGCCCGAGCACCAGCATGTCCGCCTCGAGCATGTTGAAGAGGTCCGGGACCTCGACCTTGGCGCTGGCCTGTCCGGTCACCTTGGCCGCGCGGGCGGGAAATCCCGGTTCGGCGCGCCACTCGTCGCCGGACTTGATATCGTGGCGCTGGAGCAGGTCGTTGGCCAGCAGGTCCACGGCCACACGCTTGGCCGCGGCCCGGTCGGGCAGGCCCTCGATGTGGTACTGGGCGGCGGTGTAGACGGCCAGCGACGCCTTGCGGTCCTCGGGCAGGGAAAGCGCCAGGGCGATGGTGTCCCGGGCGGTTCTGGCCTCGTTGTCGGTCACTCCCGGGCGGAAGCCGATTTCGATGACCCAGTCCGTGGCCTCCGGGGCCGGGGAGAGGGGCTCGAGCGAGGCGATCTGGACCACCGGGTCGTGCAGCACGCCGGCCGTGGCCACCTGTGCCGCCTCGGTTTCGCTCAGGCCGTCGATGGTGAAAATTTTGACGATGCGCACGGCCTTGACGGGCAGGCGCAGTTCGGTTCCGATCTTGGCGGCCACACGATGGCCGAGGACGTCCGTAACGCTTGGGCGCAGGCCCACGGCGACGCGACTGAGCATGGCGTTCCTTTCCTGATGGTCCGATGCGCGCCGGCAGCCGCCGGCCGAGCCCGGCCTATTTGTCCCGGGCGAGCATGGGCGCCAGCACCTGGCCGATGAGGTCGGCTTCCGGCGAGGGAGGGAAGACGGCCAGGGCGGCCTGGGCTTTTTCCAGGTAGGTGGCGGCCATTTCCCGGGTTTTTTCGGCGTGTCCGCCGGCAACGATGTTGCCGCGCAAGTATTCGATGTCCTCTCCGGAAAGCTGATCCTGGCGGAAGTCCTCGGCCAGCCGGCGGCGCGCCTCGAAGGGCAGGGCGGCCAGGTAGAGGATCAAGGGCAGCGTGACCTTGCCTTCCTTGAGGTCGCCGCCCGTGGGCTTGCCGGAAACGGCGGCCGGGGAGGTGTAGTCCAGGGCGTCGTCCACGAGCTGGAAGGCGATGCCGCAGTTGCCGCCAAGCGTCTTGGCCGCCTCGCGCAGGTTGGCGTCGGCCCCGGCCAGCACCGCGCCGCAGTGGCAGGCGGCCTGGAGCAGGTGGGCCGTCTTGCCCATGATGATGGAAAGATAGGTGTCGAGCGGCAGATCGGTGTCGCGCAGGTGGGCGATTTCCAAAATCTCGCCCGTGGCGGTCTGGAGCAGGGCCTCGGAGAGGATGCGGGTCAGCTCCGGGTCGTCGTATTCGGCCACGGTCCGGTTGGCCAGGGCCAACAGCACGTCCCCGGCCAGGATGGTGTGGGTGGCGCCGAAACGGGTGTGGGCCGAGGGCCTGCCCCGCCTGAGCGTCGCCCCGTCCACGATGTCGTCGTGGAGCAGGGTGGCCGAATGGAGAAACTCCAGGGAGCAGGCCAGGGGATAGACGTCGTCTTCCTGGTGCCCCAGCGCCCTGGCCACTAAAATGGCGAGCAGCGGACGCAGGCGTTTGCCTCCGGCCAAAAGCACATGGCGCACCACCGGCTGCACCAGAGGACTCAACGACGCCGTGGCGTCCTCCAGATGCCGGTTTATGGCCGGAACTTCCCGAGATAAGATGTCCGCGAAATCGCTCATCCGCTGGCGTTTAACAGTATTGGTCCGGGGCTGGCAAGGGGGAAGCGGCCGGGAAATGGCGTTCTTTGGCCATTTGCGCCAACTCGCGCAAATGCGAAAGCGCCTTGGCCCCGGTTTGGCCCATGGCAAGGCTCAGCTCACCCACATAGGCCGCGATGTGGGCCCGGATGACGGCCTCGTTTTTTTCCCGGGCCAGCAGCCGGGCCAGCGGAGCCACCAGTTCCGGCTCCTCCCGGGCGGCCAGGAGGCTCTCGCGGAGCAACTCCCCAAGCGCCGCAAGCCGCGCCTGCCCCAGGCTCTTTTTGGCCAGGATCACCCCCAGCGGCACGGGCACGTCCGGCAGGCGCGCCTGCCACCATTGGCCGAGGTCGAGGACGAGGCGCAGGCCGTGGTCGGCGGCGGCCAGGGCGGTTTCGTGGATGAGCAGCCCCGCCTCGGCCCGGCCGGAGCGCACCGTGTCCACGATGGCGTCGTAGCGCACCGGGATAAAGCTGGCGTCCGGGACCGGCAGGCCGGGATCGTCGCCGGCCAGGGCGGCCCGCAGCAGCGTCGCCGCCGTGGTGCGCAGTCCCGGCACGGCCACCGTGCGCGGTCTGGCGGAAAAATCCTTGTCGACCACCAGCTTGGGGCCGGCCCCGAAGCCGAAGGCCGCGCCCGAGGGCAGCACGGCGTAACGGTCGGCCAGGGGCGCGGCCATGGCCGCCGAGACCTTGACCACGTCGTAGGTCCTGGCCAGGGCGGCTTCGTTTAAGGTTTCCACGTCCTCGAAGGCAAAGGCGGCGCGGGCGTCCGGCAGGCCCACCCGGCCGAGAATCCAGGCCCCGAAGATGACCACATCGTTGGGGCAGGGGGAAATGGCGACGGAAAGGACATCGCTTGGCACGGCGAACCTCGGTGCTCAGGAAAGAAGTCGGTCGGCGGCGCGGCCAAGAGCGGCCAGGGCCCCGGACAGGTCCCAGTCTTCCGGCGGACGCGAGCCGACCTTGTTGGAGATGGCGCGCAGTTCCAGAAACGGCACGCCGGCCAGGGACGCGGCCATGGCCACGGCGAAGCCCTCCATGGACTCGGTTGCGGCCTTGTATTTGCGGGAAAGGATCGCGGCCCGGTCCGGCTCGCCGGAAACCCCGGCCACGGTGACGGCGGCACCCAGGGCGCAGCCGTCGGGGAGGCGCAAGCCCATGGCCGCCGCGTCGGCATCGGGGGCAAGGACCATGTGGTCGAAGACCGGGGCGCCGGCGAGGGTGAGTTGGGGAAAGCCCAGGCCCTGGGTATCCACCCCGGCCTTGGCCCGCAGGCCGTATTCGGGAAACGCCTCGGCTGTGGCCGCGACGATTCCGCCAAGGGGCGCGGCCGCGAAGTCGAAGCTTCCGGCCAGCCCCAGGTTGACCACGCCCGAAGCGGACGCTCCCAGCCGGCCAAGGACCAGGCACAGGCTGGCGGCGGCGGCCACCGGGCCGACCCCGGTGACGCACACCACGTGATCGCGTCCGCCGCGACGCCAGAAAACGTTCCTCCCCGGCTCCGGAGCGGCCGGCGCGCCGAGCGGCGACAGCGCCGCCTTGTATTCCTTGGCCGTGGCCAGGACGATGACCAGGGGGGAACCGGTATGTTGTGCTTGCGCCATGAGCATCGGATTACAGACGCCAGTAGCGGAAGCCGGCGGCCTCTCCGGCGGCGCGGTCGAAAATGCCCTTGACGTCCACCAGGATGGGCTCGACGCTCGCCCGGAACCAGCCGGCGAGATCGGTCAGGGAGAGGCCCTTGAAGGCGTCGTGGCCCACGGCGACAATGAGGGCGTCCAGGTCGCGCAGTTCCTCCATGGGCACAAGCGTCAGGCCGTATTCTTCCCGGGCCTCCTCGGGCGAGGCCATGGGATCGTGGACGAGCACGTGCATGCGGAACTCGCAAAGCTCGCGCACGATGTCCACGACCTTGGTGTTGCGCAGATCGGGCACGTTTTCCTTGAAGGTGAGCCCGAGTATGCCGATGCGCGGCGTGGTCGTGCGGCATTCCGCGCGAATGATGAGCTTCATCGTGGCCTCGGCCACATGCTTGCCCATGGAATCGTTGATGCGCCGCCCGGCCGGAATGACCTCGGGGTGCAGGTTCAGGCTCTGGGCCTTGTAGAGCAGGTAGTAGGGGTCCACGCCGATGCAATGGCCGCCGACGAGGCCGGGTCGAAACGGCAGGAAGTTCCATTTGCTCCCGGCGGCTTCGAGCACGTCGGACGTGTCGATGTCCAGCCGTTCGCAGATGAGGGACAGCTCGTTCATGAGCGCGATGTTGATGTCGCGCTGGGTGTTCTCGATGACCTTGGCCGCCTCGGCCACCTTGATGCTCGGGGCCTTGTGGATGCCCGCCGTGACCACCGTGCCGTAGACTTCGGCCAGGAGGTCGGTCACCTCCGGGGTCTGGCCGGAGACGATTTTCACCACGGTTTTTAACGTGTGGACCTTGTCGCCGGGGTTGATGCGCTCGGGCGAGTAGCCGATGAAAAAGTCCTTGCCGGCGGCAAGCCCGCAGCCCTTCTCCAGAAGCGGCTGGCAGACTTCCTCGGTGAGCCCGGGGTAGACCGTGGATTCGTAGACCACCACCGAACCGGGGGTGAGGTGTTCGCCCAGCAGCCTGGACGCCCCGACCAGGGGGCCGAGTTCCGGCACCCGGTTGGCGTTTATGGGCGTGGGCACGGCCACGATGAAAAATTTGCAGGCGGCAAGATCGGCCGGGTCGCTGGTATAGCGGACGGTCGCGGCGGCCAGGTCGGCCGGTTCGACTTCCAGCGTGCTGTCCTGACCTTTATTCAGTTCCGCGATGCGGGCGGCCTTGATGTCGAAACCAACCACGTCGAAATGCCGGGACAGGGCCACGGCCAGCGGCAGGCCGACATAGCCGAGGCCGATGACGGCAATGGAGGCGTTTTTCTCGCGGATGTCCTCGAAAGTGATCAATGTCGTGTGCTCCTTCATAGGGGAATGGCTGAGAAGCGGTTTCGGGCCGGATAGCCCAAAGTCCGGCGGGGGGCAAGGCGGACGTATTTACTTGTCCCGGCCGAACCCGTATCCTCGTTCCATGCATTTCGAATGGAAAATTTTTTTGACGGCCTTGGGCCTGGCGTTTATTCTAGAGGGCCTGCCATATTTTCTGGCGGCCGAAAAGATGCCCGAGGTGCTGCGCGCACTTTCCGAACGCAAGCCCCGTGAACTGCGCATGCTCGGCATGACGGCCATGCTGGTCGGGCTGCTGCTCATTATCGTGCTGCGCGGAGCGGGCTGAGGCTGCGTGATCGACCGGGGGAGGGGGCCCCTTTTTGCAAAAAGGGGCCCCCTCCCCCGGAC
>NZ_JBLODY010000080.1:0-17481 GCF_047785625.1 Solidesulfovibrio sp. C21 | reverse complement strand
CCAGCGCTGTGTGCCTCCGGCGGCCAGGGGAAAACTTTTTGAAAAAAGTTTCCCCCTCGACCCCCTTCAAAAACTTTCAACGGGCTCTCTGCCCGATGTGTCAACGCTTCAGTTTCCCAAACGTCTCTTCCATGCGGCGCTTCGCCGCTGGCGTGGTTGTTGCCGCAATCGCGTCCGGCGTCGAGGCGCAAAGCGCCTCGTGCCGCCGGGCCGATTGCGGCAACAAACGTTCGGCGTCCCTCGCCGAACGACACCGACCCATCCCCGCCTCCTCCGCCGGAGCTCCACCCACCAGCCCAACCCGGTAAAGGGGGGTCCGGGGGGCATCAAGCCACCCGGCGGAGAGGTGCAGGAGAGGCGGAGCCTCTCCTGCCGGGTCCAGGGGCAGCGCCCCTGGTCGCCGAAGGCACACGCACACGCGCCCGCTGCCGCTGCCATCGCCGCATCCGTTGTGCCCGCAGCCTGCCGCTATCGTCCGGCCGAAAGGGCAGGGTGAGCACGGTGAGCGACACGGGCGGCAGGGTGAGGCGCGCCTGGCCTTTGGCGATGGCGACGGGGGCTTCGGCGCGCAGGATGGGACGCTTGTCGTCCGGGCCCGATCCGGACCAGACCTGACGCGCGGCGTTGCGGCCCGGGCGGCCGCCGCCCAGGTGCAGAGCGATGTCGCGGGTGGTGTCCTTGTTGAGGAGAAAGACGGTGAGTTGCCGGGTATGGTCGTTACGGGTGGCGATGACGCGCACCTTGTCGCCGTCGGTTGTGGCCACGAGGGCGGTCCCCAGGCTCCTGGCCAGGAGTTTGAGGGCCAATCCGGTGGGCAGCGGCCGGTTGCGGCTGTCGAGGGCGTCCCAAAGTTCCGGAGCGGTGTCGTTATTGAGCCAACGCGTGGTCCATATCTGGGCCGTGACCACCCGGGGGTCGCTTATGGCCTGGGCCAGCATGTCGAAAAGCACCAGGGCGTGGCCGAGGGTATTTTCGTGTTTCCAGCCCAGGTTCTGGGGGTGCCCGTACCAGTCGGCGGAGTTGGTTTCGGTCAGGAGGTAGCGCAGCCGGCCGGCCAGTCCGGGCGGGCCGTAGCGGCGGGCGGCCTTGTCGATTTCGGACACGCCGAGCATGCGCACCGGGCTGTCGCGGTAGTAGTCGTAGCCGTACCAGGCGTAGCAGGGATATTCGTGGACGGACACGAAATCGACGCTGCCGGCGGCCAGGCCGAACACGGCCTGCCACCAGGGAGTGGTGATGCCGTTCAGGTTGTCGAGCGAGCCCACGTCGTCGGCTCCGGACGGGCCGTTGGCCCCGATTTTGATGGTCGGGTCCACGCCTTTCATGGCCGCGGCGAAAACGGGCAGGTCCCGGGCGTAGTCGGCGGCCCTGGCCCCGCCGTTGTAGACGTAGAAATACGATTCGTTGCCGATTTCCCAGTATTTCACGCCGTAGCGGCGCTCGATATTGGCGTAGCGCACCCAGGACACGGCGTTTTTGAGCAGCGTGACCGTATCCGGCACGGTCTCGCCCGGGCTGCCGGGGCGGTACATGGAGTCGTAGGCCACGACCACCACCGGCTCGGCCCCGGTTTGCCGGCACAGGCGGATGAAGGCGTCGAAGTCGAGGGGCTTGCGGACGTAGCGGTGGCCGTAGAGGTCGTAGACGCGGGCGTCGTTGGAGGGCCATTCGTCGGGGCCGAGCCGGGCCAGGGTGGGACCGGGGCGGCGAAAGGCGGGCGGCGCGGCCCAGAGCATGCCGTCGGATTTCTCGCCGCCGGGATAGCGCAGGGTGCCGGCCCCGAGGTCCAGGATGGCCCGGGCCAGCTTGCGCGCGCCGGGGCGGCGATTGACGTCGGCGTCGAGCAGATAGTCGACGTCGATACCGAGAAGCTTGCGGTTCACGCGGCGCAGGATGTGTCCGGCGTCCACGGCGGCGGCGGTGAATCCGGGCGGCTCCGCCGACGCGGGCGCGGCCAGCGCGAAAAACAGGGCCAGGACGCCGCAGGCAGCGGCGAACCGGTATCGGAACATAATGCCTCTTTGCTTGTCCGGGAGGGGAGTAGTCCCAAGGCGCGGACAAGACAAGGGGCGACAGCCGACGTTTCGGCGACGAAACGGGGACGGATCAGATCAGGCAGCAGTCGTGGTAGTGGTCGATGATATCCTGCTTGGACAACATGGCCTCGATCTCGTCGGGCTGGTCGTCCGCCACCACGGGCAGTTCGTCGATTTGCAGCCGCGCCATGATGTCCATGGCCGCCTCCAGGGAATCGCCCACGCGCACGCGGGCCACTTGCGCGGTGGCCACGTCCTTGGCCACCACGAGGTCGCGCAGGCTGTCGTCGAAAAGCACCTCGCGCAGGTCGTTGACCGAAAGGATGCCCGTCATTCTGCCGCTTTTGTCCACCACCGGAAAATACGATTCCGTGGAGTTGGTCACGGCCTTTATCAGGGCGTGAAACGGCATGTTCTCGGCGATGACGCTCACCGGCCGCTGGCGGATGGCCTCACCCACGGTCATGCGCGAAAGGATGCCCCGGGCGAATTCGCCGATATGGGCCGGCGAGGCCAGCCGGTTGTCCATCTGCTTTTCGTAGAGCGTCACCTTGTGGGGCAAAAGCAGGAAGGTGATGGTGGACACCAAAAGCAGCGGCACGAGCAGCGTGTAGCTCGAGCACATTTCGCTGGCCATGATGACCGAGGCGATGGGCACCTTGGCCACGCCGGAAAAAAAACCGCCCATGCCGATCAGCACGAACGAGCCGGGATTGACCACCAGATTCGGAAAAAGGGCGTGCCCGAGCTCCCCGAAGGCCCCGCCCAGCATGGCCCCGATAAAGACCGACGGCCCGAACACGCCGCCCGAACCGCCGGAAGCGATGGTGAACGACGTGGCCACCATCTTGAGCAGCACCAGCGCGGCCATGGTCTGCCACAGCATTTTCCCGTCCAGGGCGGTCTGTATCCAGACGTACCCCCCGTCGATGACCTCCGGAAACTGCCAGGCCACGCAACCGAGCAACAGCCCGCCGATGGCGGGCTTGAGCGCGCGCGGGATGGGCAGAGGTTTGAAGAAATGATCGCGCAGGCCGTAGAAAACCTTGATATAGATGTAACCGGCGGCGGCGCACAGCACACCGAAAATCAGACAGGGCAAAAGCTCCACCGGCATGGCGAAATGGACCGGGCCCGGGGTAAAAAGGGCTTGCCGGCCGAACACCTGGGAAAAAACCGCGTAGGCAGATATGGAGGCGATGATGCAGGAGAGCAGCGCCTCGAATTCATATTCCGTATCACGGTAGAGCACGCCGGGCACGAAAAGCGCCGCCCCGAGCGGGGCCTGGAAGATAGCCCCGATGCCGCCGGCCGCCCCGGCCAGCAGCAGAATGCGCCGGTCGGCCGTGTCGAGCTTGAGAAAGGTGGCCAGGATGGAGCCGAAGCCCGAACCGATCTGGGCGATGGGGCCTTCCTTACCGGCCGAGCCGCCCGAGCCGATGGTGAGCGCCGAGGCGATGAGTTTGATGATGGGAGCGCGCTTGCGCACGTAACCGCCGCGCAGATGGAACGACTCGATCATGGCGTCGGTGCCGTGGCCCTCGGCCTCGGGGGCGATGCAGAAGACCAGCAGCCCGGACGCCAGCCCGCCAAGGCCGGCGATGGGGATGATGATCCAGCTGACGATCGGGGTGTGCAGGCCGGGCGCGGACTGGAAGGCGATTCCGTGGCGCGCCCAGGCCATGGGGACCTCGACGAGCCAGGTCAGGGACTGCACCAGCAGGGAGTCGAAAAAGACGGCCCCAAGCCCGGCGACCACGCCGACCAGGGCGCTTAAGACCAGCCGCCGCGCATGGCGCGGCCAATGGGCCAACCCAAAACCGCCGTTGCGAAGGACACCAGGCAAAAACATGTATACATTCCTTGGCGGCCACTATCGGCCGCTTGTCCCCATACAACCATATCGGGCGGCCATGTTCAACAGCGCGGCCCGCAGGGGTGACGCGGCAAGCCGAGTTCCAGGATCATGACGGAACGGAAACCGGCCCTTGCAAGGGCGTCGTCTTTGATAGTAATGCAGGGCCTCGCGGTGCCTGGGCCCCATGCCACGGCCGCGCTCCCGGACAAAACGGTCCCCCATGGGACCCGGAGGAACCCCTTATGACGCTTTTCCGTCGCCTTGCCCTTTTGGCGGTGGCCCTGCTGTGCCTGCCGTCCCTGGCCCTGGCCGATGCGGCCAAGACCTACGCCGTGGCGCCGTTTGCCGTGCACGGTCCTCAAAAATACCAATACCTGAGCCAGGGCACCCAGAGCATGCTCGAATCGCGCATGAACTGGCCCGGACACCTTGCGCCCATGGACAAGAGCAAGGTCACGTCCAAGCTGACCAAGGCTCCGGACTCCGAGGCCGAGGCCCAGAAGGCCCTGAGCGCCGTAGGCGCGGACTATCTCGCCTACGGCTCCATCACCGTCTCCGGCGACAAGGCCAGCGTGGACATCATGGTCCTGGGTCGGGACGGCAAGAAATGGCCGAAAAATTTCACCACCAAGATGGCCGACCTCATCCCGGCCATGGAGCGCACGGCCCAGTCGCTCAATAACGAGATCTTCCAGCGTCCCGCCGCCAAAGGCGGCGACGACATCAACCAGATGAACCCGAATTTCGTGGTCAACCAGACCAACCAGAGCCAGAAGGCCTACCTCAACCCGAACTTCCGCTACGCCGGTCCCGCCGATTCTCCGGGCGTGTGGCGCAGCCAGTCCATGCCGTTCGTCTCCGCCGGCATCTCCATCGCCGACCTCAACGGCGACGGGAAAAACGAAGTGGTCATCATGGGCCAGCATTCCGTGCAGGTTTTCGCCTACAAGGACCGCCAGCTGATGCCCATCGCCAAGTACGAGGTCCCGCCCAACATCAAGCTGCTGAAAGTCAGCACCTTTGACGTCAACGGCGACGGCAAGGCCGAAATCATCGTTTCGAGCCGGTACTTCAAGGACCCCCGTTCGTTCATCCTCCAGCTCGATGGCCAGCACCTCAAGGAGCTGTACAAGGACATCAAGCTGTACCTGAACGTGGCCGCCGTGCCGCCGGACTTCTCCCGGCAGCTCGTCGGGTCCAAGGGCGATCCCAAGGACCTGTTCGTCCAGGGCGTGCACAACGTCATCTTCTCCGGCGGCCAGCCCGCGCTTTCCACGCGGCTGAACCTCCCGAGCAAGGCCAACCCCTTCAACTTCGTCTATCTGCCCGAGAAAAGCGGCTACAAGGTCATCATAAACGACGACAAGGACCATCTGGTCGTCTTCACGGCCAAGGGCGAACGCGTGGCCGCCACGGAAGAGCAATACTGCGGCTCGGCCATCGGCCTGGAATACGACTCGCTCATGGCCCCCATGGAAAAGCCCAAGTCCGACTACCTCTGGACCTACTACTACATCCCACTGCCCATGCTCGTGGCCAACCTGGACAAAAGCGACCGTTTCGAACTGCTGGTGAGCAAGAACATCTCGCTTGCGGCCCAGTTCTTCGAAACCTTCCGCACCTTCTCCCAGGGTGAGATCCACTCCCTGTACTGGGACGGCGTGGGCATGAGCCTTTTGTGGAAGACCCGCCGCATCAAGGGCACCATCACCGGCTACGCCCTGGCCGACATCGACAACGACGGCCAGAAAGAGCTTGTGGTGTGCATCAACACCTGGCCGGGCGCCGCCGGCGTCTACGCCCGCCGCACCATCGTGCTGGCCTACAAGCTCGACAATTCGAGCAAGAGCCAGCCCGGCGAGTTCGGCATCGACATGGGCACCCAGTAGCCCTTTCCTCTTGACGCCAAGCCGGGAGAACCGCATTTTGCGGCGGTTCTCCCGGCTTTTTTTGTGCCCGAGCCCGTTTTGCCCCGGCGAGAGGGATTCCTGACCATGGCCACGCGTTGCGTGTCGCTGGTGTGCATCAATGTGGCGCTCACCCTCGAAAGCGTCACCGGCGGCTCGGCCGGGCTCATGGTGGAAAGCAAGCTGGCGTTGCCGGGGGTTGGCGGTTGCGCTACAAGCCGTCGCCTCCTTCGAAAATTCCTTTTTCACCTTTTTTAACGCGACAAACGATTGACTATGGTCGTATTTTAGACCATTATTCGATTATATATAGAATATTTTATATATACCTTGAATTATTCATGAAGGAAGGCTTGTCGCACCCGCCCGAACCATAAAACCGGAGGGTCCCGCCATGGCTGCTTTCGTGTCTCGCAAACATCCTGTCCCGTGCTTTACCTCCCTTGTTGCCATTGTCTTTTTTGCTGTTGCCCTCAGCGGTTGTGCTACGCCCACAACAACCACTAAGCGTTTCGACTCTTTTGCTACGGTTACAAGCGATTTGGGAACCCAGGTCATCAATGCCTACTCTTTAGAAAACGCAATCAAAAAAAAGGTTGAGCTCCTTGATTTCGTACAAAATTATGAAAATTCAAAAAATATTTTTGACATAAAACTGACGTCTGTTGCAGATGACACCCTCTACACAAGACAAATGCTCATTCTTGGGCTAGTGACATATGCCTCAACTCTTAAAAATATCATGAATGACGAGCCGATCAATACATTCACTACAAATGCAGAAAAGATCGGCACAGAACTTGGTGGAATAAAAACCACTTTAGAATCATCCGGAATATTTTCCAATTCGATATCACCGAAAGATATAGGCAATGCTATAGTAAAGATTGGGGATTTTCTCATGCGTGCCAAGCGCCGGGAGTATGTAAAAAAAGAGCTTTCCGGCATGAATACAACGATCGGCACTATCGTCGAATTTCTCAAAAATGACATAGGAGATTGTTCTACAGGCACATATGGTGGAATACGTTATTTTTGCATAGAAAACTCTGTTACTGTTAAAAACAATATATCAGAGAAACTATGCTCTCCAGGTGCAGGCATAGGCGCTCGGTATTGCACTGGATTTGGACGCCTCAACAAGCTCTACCAATTTAGCATGGCTACCACACCCAAAAAAGGAACCACAGCACCCCAATTAAGCGGTGACCAACAAAAAGTAGCAAGTCAATTTGCATCCCTTGCCTGGAAAATGCAAGATTCCTGCATATTCCTACAAAATGTAAAAAAATCTCTCGATGCGTATGCAGCCGCTCACAAGAAACTCAGCACAGCTTTTGATAAAAGGAGTGGGGCATTGGCTGAGGATTTGCAAAATCTTGCTGCGCAGATAGTTGTAGAAAATAAACTTTATGAATCCGCCACTGCGAACTAGGGGGCAGTAGTATGGACATTTCTCCAAACAAAGCTGTTGGTATCCTTGCTCAATTGTTGTCTGAGCTGGACAAACCCGGTGGGCCTGATACCATCCAATGGCCAAAAGAGCTCAAGAATGAAAAAGATTATATTAAACTATTTCTGTCACTTCTCGACATAGTTCGGGCTATTTCTATCGAATCATCCGCCTTCAAATCGAAATACTGCGGCAAGACCAGTGCAAATAAGGAACTCAATAATGCAATGATCTTATTTTGCACAAGTATATACACATTTGAATTGGCTGTTACAAAAGATAGCTTGAGTGCGATTTGCGACAACGCCTCGAGTGTTAACACGCTATTCGCGACGCTAGACGTCACATTTATCAAAAAAAATAGCCTATCTAGTATGTATGGCGACGTCTATAACATTACCAATTATTGTGAAAAATTTACGACATCCATTAACAACCTGAAGGCACAAGGGTTCATAGACAAACTCAAGGATGCAAACAAAAAGCTCCAGGAATTCAAGGACACGTTGGATAAAATTGCGGAGACTACCGAAACCGTCGCCGAAGTCGCAGCATTCATTGCCGAGGTTCTTGCTGTCCTGGTAAAATTCCTTCCCCTTCTTCTTTGATCTCCCGGGCGTCGTGGGCCGCCCCGCGACGCCCCCTCTTCCCTCCTTGCAAAAATGATTTACTTCGCCCCCGGTTGCGGTAAAAATTCCTGGCTGCTTTCGCCAAGACCAATCCGCCCCGGAGGCTTCCGCATGGCCAAAATCCTTATGCTGTTCGCAGCATTGCTCCTTGTTCCCGCCATCGCCGCGGCCCAGCAGGCCGGCCAGAGCCCGGCCCCCGCCGCCACGGCGCAGCCGGCCGAACAGCACCCGGCCCCAACCGGCGACCCCATCGTCATCGGCGGACTTTTCGCCCAGTCCGGCCCGGCCGCCGTGGTCGGCACCCCGAGCAAGCTCGTGGCCGAAATGGCCGTCAAACAGATCAACGCCATGGGCGGCATCCTGGGCCGGCCGCTCAAACTGATCGCCTACGACACCGAATCCTCCCCGGATGTGGCCCTGCGCGAGGCCAGAAAGCTCGTCGAGGGCGACCACGTCCTGGCGATCATCGGCCCGACCTCCACCGGCGAAGGGCTGGCCGTCAAGAAATACACCGAGGAAAAACACGTCCCGGTCATCATGGCCGTGGGCGGCGACGCGGTCATCGCCGGCGGCAAGTTCGGCCCCTACGACTGGACCTTCAAGGCCCCCCAGCGCACAGCCACGACCGTGGCCAAGATCTACGAGTACCTCAAAGGCAAGAACATCTCGAAGATCGCGGTCATGAGCTCCAAGGACGCCTTCGGCCAGGACGGCCTCGCGGAGCTGAAGCAAAACGCCTCCAAGTCCGGCATCGATATCATCGCCGCGGAGACCTTCGATCCCAAGGACACGGATTTCTCGGCCCAGGCCTTCAAGCTGCAGGCCGCCAAGCCCCAGGCCGTGGTCGTCTGGACCATCGGCCCGGCCGGAGCCATCGCCGCCAAGGATTTCGCCTCCCTGCCCGGCGAACGTCCCCTGCTCGTCGAATGCCACGGCCAGCCCGGCCCCAATTACCTGAAGCTGGCCGGCGAGGCCGCCGGCGGCACGATCATGCCCGGCACCAAGCTCATGGCCCCGGAAACCCTGTCCGACGAAGACCCGCAGAAAATCGTCATCGAGTCCTTCATCAAGGCCTACAAGGACGCCGGCATCCAGGAAAAATTTCCGCTCAACACCCACTCCGGCTACGCCTACGACGCCCTGACGCTTTTGCGGGCGGGCCTGGAAAAGGCCGGCAAGGCAGACCCGGAGGCCCTGCGCGAGGCCCTGGAAAACCTCCACCACGTGGTCGGCGTCTCCGGCGTCTACAACCTCTCCTCCCAGGACCATAACGGCCTGGGCCCGGACTCCATGATCATGCTCATCGTGGATTCCGGCCGCTTCAAGCTTGCGCCGTAGGTGGAAGTGGAAGTGGAAGAGGTAAAGAAGGAGCGAGGGGAACCCCTTTTTGAAAAAAGGGGTTCCCCTCGCGCTCCCCTCCCGAAAAACTTTCAAGGGGGAGAATCCGTAGCCCCGGTGATACGATGAAAACGCCCGTGCAAAACTTCACCGTGGCCGAGGCCGAGGGTGGACAAAAGCTCCTTCAGTACCTCACCCGGCGTCTGGACGGCGCGGTGCCCCCGACCGCCTTGCAGAAATTCATCCGTACCGGGCAGGTCCGCATCGATGGCAAGCGCTGCAAACCCTTCGACCGGGTGGCCGCCGGCCAGATCGTGCGCATGCCGCCCTACGAGATCAAAGCGCCGCACAATGCGCCGGCAAGGCAAAACGCGACGCCGGGCCACGACCTGGACATCCTCCACGAGGACGACGACCTCCTCGTCATCGTCAAGCCGGCCGGCCTGCCCGTCCATCCCGGCTCCGGCCACCCTTTCGCCCTGACCAGCATCCTGCGCGCGCGCTACCCCGACGCCCCGTTCCGCCCCACGCCGGCCCACCGCCTCGATCGCGACACCACCGGCGTGCTCCTCGTGGCCAAGTCCTACCGCGCCCTGCGCGCCATCCACGAGGCCATGACCACCGGCACGGCCCACAAGGACTACCTCGCCTGGGTCTGGGGCGAGTGGGCGCTTGGCGAAGTAAACGACTGGGTGACGTTGCGCGACCGGCTGGCCAAGGAAGGCGGCCCGGGGCGCGAACGGGTGGAGCCGTCGGAGGACGGCAAGGAAGCGGTGTGCAAGGTCCGGCTGTTGGGGGTCATGGACACGGCCAGCCTGGTCGAGGTGCGGCTGGAAACCGGCCGCACCCAGCAGATCCGGGCCCAACTCGCCTCGCGCGGCTACCCCATCGTCGGTGACCCGAAATACGGTGGCGGCCCGCCGCCCATGCGGTTGCACGCCTGGCGGCTGGTACTGCCGGACGCCGCCTTTTGCGCCCCGCCGGACTGGGAAGGGCCCTGGCTGGTCAAACGGCTGCGGCGTGCTTCCCTGGCCGCCTGCCGGGAGGAAGACCTCGGACGGCCTAGCGCGTCAGCGCCGCCAGACGCCCCAGAATGATCGCCCCGGCCTGGGCCACATTCAGGGAATCGATGGGCCGGGCCTGGGGAATGCGCCACAACCGGTCGCAGCGTTTGCGTATCCCCTGCCGAATCCCCTCGTCCTCGTTGCCGAGCACCAGCAGCAGCGGAAAATCGGCCATGGCCGCGAACACGCTTTCCGCCGCCGCCTCCCCGGCCGCGCCGATGACGCCGAAACCCGCCTCGATGGCCGTGTCCAGGGCCTGGGCCAGATTGGTCACCTTGGCCAGCGGCAGCCGGGCCAGCGTTCCGGCCGACGCCTTGGCCGCCCCGGGCCCCAAGCGCGCTCCCTCGTGGCGGGGCAAAAGGATGCCGCCACCGCCAAGGGCATACAGCGTACGGGCCAGGGTGCCCACGTTGCCCGGGTCCTGCACCCGGTCGAGGGCCAGGGCCACGGGCAGGAGCGCGGTGCGGGTCGCGGCCAGCACGTCCTCGAGGCTGGTCAGTTCGCCGGCGGCGAGTCGGGCCACCACGCCCTGGTGGTTGCCGGGACAGAGCCGGTCCAGGTCGGCGGCCGGCACGAAACGAAAGCGCACGCCGGTCTCGCGGCAAGCGGCGACAATGGCGTCGATGTCCGGGCCGCGAAGCCCCTGGCGCAAAAGCACGTCGTCGATGCCGCGCGGGCGTTCGACCAAAAGTTCGCGTACGGGCTTGCGCCCGGGCAGGAGTTCGCC
Organism: Solidesulfovibrio sp. C21; assembly: GCF_047785625.1. NCBI lineage: Bacteria > Pseudomonadati > Thermodesulfobacteriota > Desulfovibrionia > Desulfovibrionales > Desulfovibrionaceae > Solidesulfovibrio > Solidesulfovibrio sp. C21. The sequence goes on along the minus strand of NZ_JBLODY010000080.1, from coordinate 6,469 downwards.
GGGTTCGGGCTGTGCGTCGGCCTGCGACGCAGGCAAGGGACGATGGTTGCGGTCATGCCGGTTCATGGCCCCTCTTGGCCCAAACCGGGCGGAACCACAAGCTTTTTTTCCCTTGCATTTTCATCAACTTTAGTCTAGTAGTCTGCTAATCGTTAAAAAATTAGCGTAGTTAAGCACATCCTTGCCAACGCGCCGCCGTAGCCGCCTCCCGGCGGACGGCTCCCTTCGCGTGGAGAAAAGCCGCATGGCCCGTTATATCCTCTTTGCCATCCTGCCGGTTCTGCTCGTCCTGTCCGGCTGCGCCGGAAATAAATACGATAAAAGCAACGACATGCGGGCCAATCTTGAGCCCGAGGTCTGGGACACCACCCAGATCCTCAAAGACCTCAAGCGCGGCCGGCCCCTGACCAAGCAGGAAAAGGAAGCCCTGGCCTCGCGCGGCGCCATCCAGTTCAACCTGGACGTGGCCGACAACGAGGAAGTCCAGATGTTCCTCCAGTATTTCTCCATGGACAAGCGCGGCACCATGGAAAAATGGCTCATCCGGGCCCAGCCCCATCTGCCCTACGTGCGGGCCGTGCTAGCCAGCTACAACCTGCCGCCCGACCTCATAGTCCTTCCCTTCATCGAATCCGGTTACAGCACCATGGCCTATTCGCCGGTCGGCGCCGGCGGCATGTGGCAGTTCATGCCCTACACCGCCCGCCGCTTCGGCCTGACCGTGAACTGGTGGGTCGACGAACGCCGCGACCCCTACAAGTCCACCGTGGCCGCCGCCAAATATTTAAGCAAACTCTACCAGATGTTCGGCGACTGGAACCTGGCCCTGGCTGCCTACAACGCCGGCGAAGGCAAGATTTCGCGGGTCATGGCCGCAAGCGGCCAGTGCGACTTCTTCGACATCGCCAAGGACCCCAAGCTGCTCAAGGCCGAAACCCGCCATTACGTGCCCAAGTTCCTGGCGGTGCTGAAAATCTTCCAGAATCTTCAGCCGCTGGGCTTTCAAAAGGTCAACTGGCAGGCCGGCCCCAACCTCAAGGAAGTGCCCGCTCCCGGCGGCACGGACCTGGCCGCCCTGGCCCAGGCCTGCGGCCTGAGTTGGGATCAGTTCCGGGAGTACAACCCCGGTTTTCGCCGCATGGTCAGCCCCCCCGACTCCACGGTCAACGTCTACGTGCCCGTGGCCAAAGAGCAGATCGCCGTGGCCTACCTGAAGACTCCCGGCAACTATCCTTCAAGCGGTCTGCAAATCGTCACCGCCCAGTCCGGCGAAACTTGGTGGGCCCTGGCCCGCCGGGCGGGCATGCCCGTGGCCGAGCTGCGCCAGCTCAACCCCTCGCTGCCCGAAACCCTCCCCACCGGCCAGACCGTGCGCGTGGCCGCCAGCGCGTTTAGCATCGACAATACCGCCCTGGCCGAAGGTCCGGCCGCCTGCGCGCCCAAACAGCTGGCCGCCGCCTCCAAGCCCCAGCGCCACCGTGTGAACAAGGGCGAATCCATCGGCAGCATCGCCCGGAAATACGGTGTCTCGACCAAGGAGCTCATGGCCGCCAACAAGATGCGGCATGCCGGCCGCCTCACCCTTGGCAGCTGGCTCGTCATCCCCCAAAGCGCTTCCGCCCGTTCGGTCCAAATCGCTTCCGCCGCGTCCCCCTCCTCCGGCAGCCACACCGTGCAGCGCGGCGAGACCATTTCCGGCATCGCCGACAAGTACAACGTGGACCCCGGCGCCCTCATGGCCGCCAACCACCTGAGCTCGGCCAAGGACCTGCTCGCCGGCCAGAAGCTGTCCATTCCCGGTCGCGCCGACGCAAAACCGTCCGCGCCCCCCGCTCCGGCCGTGGCCGCCGCGGCCCTGCCGAGCACCACCTACACCGTGCGCCCCGGCGACAGCCTGTCCGGCATCAGCCGCCGCTTCAACGTGGACAGCAGGCAGCTCGCCGCCGCCAACAAACTGTCCTCGGACGTGGTGCGCGTGGGCCAGTCGCTCACAATCCCGAACTCAGGCCAGCAGCCCAAGACCATTGCCGCGCGCGAGGCCGAACCGGCGAAGAAAAATCTTTGGGTCCCCAAGCCCCAGGCCCAGGCGGAAAAGCATCCCGCCGCCGCCAAAACCCCGCCCACCCCGCAAAAGCGCCAGGCGGCCAAGTCCGTCAATTACAAAGTCGGCCCGGGTGAGACGGTCTGGGGCATCGCCAAGAAATTCAACGTGGAACCGTCCTCGCTCATGGCCTGGAACAACATGAAAAGCCCAGGCGCCCTCCAGGCCGGCTCCCAGATCACCATCCGCAAGGATTAAGAAGAGAAAAGATATGCGAGAGGGGAAACCCTTTTTAAAAGGGTTCTCCCCTCTCGCGCTCTCCCTTTCCTAAACTTTTCCGTCTTTGAAGCTATCCAAACGAGGCAACTTCCTTTCTTTCAGACAAAAATCTTTGGGAAAGGAAGCGCTAGGGAAGAGCCCACCAGCGAACGTCCTGTCGCTACAAGCCCGTTTCCCGAAAAATCGTTTCCAGTCGGCGGTTGCCGCCAATATCAGATCGACGCCCCCTCCGGTGATTCCACCATCGGGCAGGCCTGGCCGACCACCCGGTTGCGGCCCGCGCCCTTGGCCGCGTAAAGACAGCCGTCGGCCCGGGCCAGCAGGGCGTTGAGCCCCATCCCGCCCGAGGCCACGCCCAGGCTCGCCGTCACCGTATGCCCGCCGGGGGACAAGGCCGCCACGGCCTTCCGCAAACGCTCGGCAACCTCTTCCGCGTCCTTCCCGTCCAGGCCCGGCAGCAACACGCCGAATTCCTCGCCGCCAAGCCGTCCGATTTCGTCGCCTTCCCGAAGCGTCTCGGCCAGCCGTCGGGCCACGGCCCGCAACACGACATCCCCGGTCTGATGGCCGTAGGTGTCGTTGATGTCCTTGAAATAGTCCAGATCGAGCATGATGAAGCTCACCGGCTCGCCTCGCTCCCTGGCCCGATCCAGGGCCTTTTCGGCCAGATGCAGGAAATGCCGCCGGTTGGGCAGGCCGGTCAGGAAATCCGTCTGCGCCTGTTTGCGCAAGGCGTCACGGGCCTCGCGCAACTCCGCCTCCACCCGGCCGGACGTCATGGAAAGCAGGCAGAACGCCAAAAGCGGGATCAAAAGCATGCTGGTCAAAAGCAGCGTCTTGACGATGGGGTCCGGGCCGCCAAGAGCGCACTGTACCGCGCTCAGGGATTCATTGGCCCGAAAGGCGTAGAAGACGGAAACGATGAAAAGAAGCCCGGAAAAAACGATTTGCATGGCGTACGTGCGCCATTTGCGCACAACAAAAGGCTCTATGGCGATGCGTCCGTAGACCAGCATGCAATACGTCGAAAAAACGAAGACTCGCCGGCAGGTATCGAAATCAACAAATGTATAATAAAGCAGGCACAATTCGCAGAGCACAGCCAGGGCGATCGTAAAGGAATTGCGCAGGCCGATATGATCTATTTCACCATACAGGGCAATGCCGCGATACCAAAGAATCCCTTGCAAAAATATCAGGCTGTTTCCGATGACCAACGAGGGCTCCGGGCCGAGCACTCTGAAGAAAATCAAAAAAAGGCCGACGCACCAGGCCAGTTGCCCCAGCGTGAAAAAGCCGAATCCAGGGTACGTCTTTCTATAGAAATATGTATAGGCGAGAACTCCAGTCAGCGAAAAAAACAAGATCGCCGACATGAGCACCATCGTGTGTGCATCGAGAAGCGAAATAAACTGCTGCATACCGCAAATGATACTAGATTGTACCGCATATTGGAACTGGCTGCATTGAAATCATTTGCTATAATGACGCTCTGCCTGCGTCAAGCCCCGTAAAGCGCTTTCCGCAGCAACGTTCGCAACTCGTCGTCGGGCAAAATCCGTCCCGTCCACAAACGAAACTGTTCCACGGCCTGATACAGAAACATTTCCATGCCCGAGACGACCAACGCCCCCGCCGCCAGCGCATCGGCGCCGAAATGCGTCGGATCGGGCGTGTAGACCAGATCGTAGACAACATGGTCCGGCCCCAGCGCCTCGGCCGGATAGGGGGAAAGGCCCTCGAGCCGGCCGGCCATGCCCATGGGCGTGGCATTGACCAAGAGCCCGGCCGGGAAATCCGCCCGGCGGTCCCAATCGACCCGCTCCAGCCCGAATTCTCCAGCCAACACAGCGGCTTTTTCCGCGCTGCGCCCCGTCACGGCAAGGCGCTCCACACCCAGGCGCACAAGCCCCGCCACCGCCGCCCGGGCCACGCCGCCGCAGCCGAGGATCAAGGCGGCGCGCGGCGCGATGTCGCGCAGGACCAGCGGCCGGCAAAAGCCCTCGACGTCGGTATTTTCCGCCCACAGCACCCCGTCGCGCCAGTACAGCGTGTTGATGGCCCCGACCGACCGGCCAAGGTCCGTTACGGCATCGACATAGGCCAGAACCGGCGTCTTGTGCGGAATGGTGACGCTGAGGCCCTCCACCGGCGTCTCGCGCAGCCGGGCCATGAACGCCCCAAGCTCCTCGGGCAACGTCGGCCAGGCCTCATACCGGGCCTTGATCCCAAAGCGCTTGAAGCCCCAATTGTGCACCAGGGGACTGAGCGTGTGCCCCAGCGGATGCCCTATGATCCCAAACACCCTGCTCATGATGTTTCCTTGCGGGAGAGAGGAGGAGAACCGGGGGCGGGAACCCTTTTTTGCCAAAAAAGGGTTCCCGCCCCCCGGTTCCTCTCTCCGCTCCTCTCCTCACAAGGAACGACTATGGCGGTCAATGTTTGGGGATACTTGAAGGAATATGAAGCGGAGCGGGAGGAGATCTTGGCCGCCGTTACCGCGGTGTTGGAGTCTGGCAAGCTGATTTTGGGGCCGCATGTGGCCGCCTTTGAGGGGGCGTTTGCCGGCTATTGCGGGACGAGGTTCGGCGTGGGCTGCGACAACGGCACGAGCGCGGTGCTGTTGGCGCTGCTGGCGGTGGGGATACAGCCCGGCGACGAGGTGATCACCGTTGCCAATACGGCCGTGCCCACGGTTTCGGCCATTGTCAGCGCCGGGGGAGTGCCCCGGTTCGTGGATATCGACCCGGCCACGTATCTGATGGACGCGGCCAAGCTGGAAGCGGCCGTGACCCCGCGCACCAGGGCCATTGTGGCCGTGCATCTCTTTGGCCAGTGCGCGGCCATGGAGGCCGTGCGGGACGTGGCCGAACGCCACGGGCTGCGCGTGGTCGAGGACTGCGCCCAGGCCCATGGCGCGGTGCGAAACGGGAAGGTGGCCGGCTCCATGTCCGACGCGGCCTCGTTTTCCTTTTATCCGACCAAGATCCTCGGCACCTACGGCGACGGCGGCATGGTGTTGACGGGAAGCGAGGAGATGGCGAAAAAGCTCAAGCGCCTGCGTTTTTACGGCATGGAAAAGACCTATTACGCCCTGGAGCACGGCTACAATTCGCGCCTGGACGAAATCCATGCCGCCATCCTGCTCGGCAAGCTCAAGCATCTGCCGGAGTATCTCGCCCGCCGGCGGCAGCTGGCCGCGCGCTACGACGCCGGGCTCGCCGACACGTCGCTGACCCTGCCGACCGTGGCCCCCGGCAACGAGCACGCCTATTACCTGTACGTGGCGCGTCACGAAAAGCGCGACGCCGTAATCGCCGGGCTCAAGGAGCGGGGCGTCAACGTCAACATCAGCTACCCCTGGCCCATCCACACCATGACGGGCTATGCCCATCTGGGCTACAAGGAAGGCGACCTGCCCGAAACCGAGCGGGCGGCGCGGGAGATTTTCTCCCTGCCCATGTATCCGTCGCTGTCCGATGCCGAACAGGATACGGCCATCGCCGCCCTGCGCGACACCCTGGACGCGGTCGGGGCCTAAGCCCCAAGGAGTTTTCCCGTGGAATTCGGCGCCATCGCTTTGGCCATTATGGCCGCTTTTACCGGCGCGGCCCTGTATATCAACATCGTCGAGCATCCCGCCCGGCGCGTTCTCCTGGATGCCGACATGCTGGCCCAGTGGCAGCGCAGCTACCCAAGAGCCCGGCGGATGCAGGCATCCCTGGTCATGGCCGGCTTTTTTTTCGGCATGGTCGGGCTCCTCTGGACGGGCAAGGGGCTGTATCTGACGGGCTCGCTTTTCACCCTCGCCATCTGGGTGGTGACGCGCAAGTGGATCATGCCCCTCAATACCACGCTCATGGCGACGAACGCCGATGACGCCGATGCCGGCACCCGGGCGCTTTTGGAGAAGTGGAACATACTCCACGTCGTGCGCGCGGGGCTCGGCATCCTGGCCGTTTTAAGTTTTTTTGCCGCCCTTTAGGGAAGAGAGGGAAGAAGAGATGAAAAGAGATGCGAGAGGGGAAACCCTTTCAAGAAAGGGTTCTCCCCTCTCGCGCTCTCCCCTTCCTAAAGTGTATAATATTGTGGGTGCCATGTGGATAATCCATTTCTATTATTAAAGTCTTTGGAAGGGGGGCCTGGGGG
>NZ_JBLODY010000007.1:0-100073 GCF_047785625.1 Solidesulfovibrio sp. C21 | reverse complement strand
GCAGTGGCGGATAGGTCGACACGGCTACAGGTCGCCGGAGCAGGTCAGGGAAAACCAGAAGGCCAAGCCCGCTAAGGTGGCATAACTTTGCCGCTCGAACTGTCCAAGAAAACCTAGACCGCTACACAGCCTGTTTGAGAGAATTCTGGATACGGTTAAGATGAGACATGTGTGAGTTACGAGCAGCCCTTTTCCCGGCTTATTCCTGGGCACCTTGGGTATTGTCGCTGTGCGATCGCGATGGTTTATCACCTGAGTTCGGTTGTTTTGACCGATATTACTGGCACTATCGAACCGAACGCGAATTTCCTGCCGCCACATATCAATACCATGTTCTATCTTTGGCCGGGTTCTACTTGGACCGGCATTCACCGTGGCACGGTCGATCAGAACTGAGGACCCTCGTCCTAGCGGGGTGCCGTTTTTGGGCTCGGATGCAGCGTCGCGATGGCACTTTTGACGAGTGGCTGCCTTACGAGCAGTCCCATGTCGCCACGGCGTTCAGCATGGCCATGATCACGGAAGCCCTCTTGCGGTTTCAAGAGGCGGGGGAACCGCTCAAAATCGGCCAGGAGGTATGGAACGCACTAAGCAAGGCCGGCCAATGGCTTTCGCGCCATCACGACCGGGTGGTACTCAATCACACGGCCGGGGCCGTAGCCGCCTTGGGCAACCTATACGCCCTGACGGGGGCACCGGCTTGGCGCGAAGGGGCCCAGGCGGCTTTAGATGTCCTAGCCCGGTCGCAAAACAAGGAAGGATGGTTCCCGGAGTACGGTGGAGCCGATCCGGGTTACACCTCGGTCAGCATCAATTTTCTGGCCCAGTATTGGCGGCGGAGCCAGGACCTGCGCGCTTGGCAACTGCTTAAACGCGCTGTGGCGTTTCTTGAGCCCTTCGTGCATCCTGACGGCACAGTAGGCGGCACCTACGGTTCGCGCAACACCCGATACCTTCTGCCCCATGGTCTGTTCATCCTGCGGCATCTGCCCCAGGCCCGCCAAGCGCTGGCACGATGGGCAGATGCCCAACAGGCCGGACGAGGCATCACCCTGCAGGGCCTTGACGATCGCTACCGAGGATTTTTCCTTGCCAACCAGTTGCTCGTGCTGCTTGATCTCGATGCTGGCGCGACGCTTGATACTGACGCCGCATCGCCAACAGCGAAGCCGGAGGAGATGTTTTATTCCGAAGCCGGGTTGGTCAAAGCCGAACGCGGCACGTATCTGCTGTACTGCAGCCTCAGGAAGCTCGGTGTGTTCGATTGCTTCGCTGAGCGGGAACTTATCTATGCAGATAGCGGTTATGATCTGCGCTTTGCCGATGGCAGACGGGCCACCACGCAATGGCCTGATCCTCAAGCGGTCGTTTCATGGGATGCGTCACAGGGACAGGCGGACGTCGCGGGCAGGCTGGCTCTGTTGCAGTCCCCCGAACTGTTCCACCGTACCCTCTTGCCGCACCGGCTTTTGAGTCACGCGCTTGGCGCCATAGGGAGCGGCGGCGAAGCCATCAACCGCCGCATAAAGGCGCTTTTCGTCAAGCCCCGGCGAACCGCGCCAGCAGTATTTCGTCGATGCCTGCGGATCACGGACCAGGGCCTTGACATCCGGGACGACCTCGCCTGGGATGCGGTCGTCTCGGATGTCGTCATCAACCGGGGATGGGGTAGAATGCATGTCCCCAGTTCGAATTTTTACGCTGACCGCCGCGATGGGCAAGAATATCTGGATGTTTCCGGAAAACACTCCCTGAGCATAGTCACCACGTTGGACAGCCGCGGGCTGCGCAGGAGCATTGTATGAATGTCGCATTGATCGTTCCCTATACTGAAAAAACAGGTAACGTCGCCCGGGATCTCGTTTACGGCTGCTGGTGCAAGGGAGGCCGTATCGGTGGTGCCTCCTTCCCGCCGCTGCCGCTCCTGCATTGCGCCGGCGTGCTGAGACAGGCAGGACACCGCACGGTCCTGGTCGACGCCCAAGCCGAAGGCCTTTCCTTGGCAGAGGTCAAGCAGCGCATCCGCGACTGCGAACTGGCCGTCATTCTCACCTCGACGACGACGCTCAATGATGACAGCGCCTATTTCCGCGAGCTTAAAGCCGCCAACCCGAAGCTTGTCACGCTCGCTTACGGTGGCCACGTCACGGCAGAGCCGGAGTCGACCCTGACCGATTCCCGCCGCAGGGGGTGTTTCGACATCCTGGCACGCCGGGAAGCCGAATGGATCATCCGCGATGTGGCCACGGCCCTGGAAAAGGGCGACGGTTCATGGACGAAGGTCAACGGCATCGCCTATCTGGAGCAGGACGGACGCTGCATTGTGCGGCCCGACTATCCGCTGAGCGAGAATCTTGATGACTTGCCCATAGCCGACCGGACCCAACTCAAGCCGGAGCGCTATTTCAATCCGATTATCTCGCGGACCCCTTTCACTACCATGCAGACTAGCCGTGGCTGCCCCGGACGATGCATTTTTTGCGCCAGCCCCTATTTTTACGGACGGGTCGAACGGACCATGAGTGCGGACAGGGTCCTGGAAGAAATTGAGTATTGCACGAGTCTCGGCTACAAGGAGATTTTTTTTCGGGACGAAAATTTTACCACCATCCCTGAACGGGTGGCGGCTATCTGTGAAGGAATCTTGGCGCGCCACCTGGATGTAACCTGGATTTGCTCCACTCGCGTGACCCATGTTCAGCGGGAGATGATGCGCCTCATGCGCCGAGCCGGTTGCACCATGCTGCGAATGGGCGTGGAATCCGGCAACGACGAGGTGCTCAAGCGCATAGGCAAAGGTTCCTCCGTGGAGGTTATTCGCCAAGCCTTCGCTTGGGCGCAAGAAGTCGGCCTTCGTACCCACGCGCATATGATGATTGGCCTGCCGGGCGATACCACCGAGACCCTTGACAGAACCATCGCCTTTATCAATGAGATCGCTCCGACCCTGGTTACCTATGGTATTCTCACCGCATATCCCGGAACGCCGCTTTTCGATTCCCTTCGAAGAAAAATTCCCGAGATCAAGGACGGAACGGATATCGATCTGACGCAACTGCACACGCAGCCCCTGTTCAACCAAGCCTTTTGCTCTCTTTCCAACGAACGGCTGCAATGGTATGTGCGGCATGCCTATCGTTCGTTTTATCTACGGCCGCGCTATCTGCTGGATCGTCTGCTCGAGATTCGCAATCCCAGCCAGTTTAATCGGTATGCCCGGGCCGGCCTCAAGGTCTTGCGCTTCGCCCGAGGTGGCGATTAAGGCCTGCTCGTTGCAGGGTCTCTCACATTCAGAAGCACTTTTTTTAAAGTCAATCACTCATGATATTATGACGTCATTTCCTAATAATACAGAAATTCACGAGGCAGGGGGGTGTCCACGCGATGAACGTCGATGGAACGCCAGTGCCTGGATGGATACCTAAGTTATGTGCGGCATTTGCGGCTTCGCCGGGATGCGCGATGACGAGCTACTTTGCCGGATGAACGACCACATGCGACACCGTGGGCCAGACGGAGAAGGGGTCTTTGTCACGGATGAGGTCAGCCTCGGGCACAGGCGGCTAGCTATCATTGATTTGGCGACCGGCGGTCAGCCCATCTACAATGAAGACCGTTCTGTCGTCGTTGTCTTCAATGGTGAAATTTACAATTACCCGACGTTGCGTCGAAATTTGGAGGCCAGAGGCCATCGTTTTGCCACAGCCACGGATACCGAAGTGATCGTCCATACCTATGAGCAGTACGGCTTGGACTGCGTGAAATCTTTTAACGGCGAATTTGCGTTTGCCCTTTGGGATAAAAAGACACGGACTCTTGTCTTAGCCAGAGACCGACTTGGAATTCGCCCTCTTTTCTACTGCCGGTGGGGAAGCCGCCTAGCCTTTGCCTCGGAACTCCGATCCCTTCTGTGTTGGAAGCAAGCGCGCGGCCCGCTTTCGACCAAGGCACTCGGAGCTTATCTGACGCTCCGATATGTACCACGGGCCGGCACTATGTTCGACGGCGTGGAACAGTTGCCACCAGGATCATATTTCGTTTTCCAAGAGGGGAAAAGCCGCACGGTACGTTACTGGCATGCCAGGGCTGCCAAGCTGGCCCCGCGAAGCACCAAAGATTGGGTGGAGGGTTTCCGTGATCTTTTTATCGACAGCGTGCGGCTTCGTATGCGAAGTGATGTTCCCATTGGCGCCTACCTTTCCAGCGGGATTGATTCCGCCTCCATCGTGACGGTCATGCGGCAGTTGACGTCACTACCGATCCAGACATTCACCATTGGCGGCTTTGGTGCCGGGGTGGACGAAAGCGCCGAAGCCCATGCCTTGGCCCAGTATCTGGGTGCCGAACACCATGCTTTGACCATTGAGTCGGGACAGTTTGAACTGCTTCCCCAGGTGATGGCGAGCATGAACCGACCTATCGGCGACGCAATCATCCTGCCAACATGGCTCTTGGCTAAGGCCACAGCCTCTCGTGTAAAAGTGGTCTTGTCCGGTGAGGGTGCTGATGAGATCCTGGCAGGATATGTGCATCATTTGGCGCTTTCCACCGGACAGACCATACAACGGGTGACGCCGGATGCGCTGTTACGCTTGGGCCGATGGATGCTGGGAAAGTGCTCGGACAAGTTTTTGAATTGTTTTTTCCCCTACCCCGCCGCATTGGGGAAGAAAGGAAAACAAAAATTAATTAATTTTTTAGATATGTTAGTCAGACACGATGTCGGACAGCAGTATTTACAATTGGCCTGTGTATTTCGCGAGCAGGACAAGCGCCTTCTGTTGGCCCAAGGAAGTTATGAAGCATCGATTGCCGACACATTCGTACTTGATTTGCTCCACAACGCCTTGGTCGAGGGAGAAAGTTTTTTTGATTCCCTTATTGCATGTGATCTGGAAAATTGGTTGGCTGACTATACCCTGGCCAAACAGGATGCCCTGTCAATGGACCATTCATTGGAAGCACGTGTGCCTTTTCTGGATCACCGACTTGTGGAGTATGCTCTTGCACTTCCGACACATATGAGATGGCGAGGGCTCCAATCAAAAGTTATTTTACGCCGGGCAATGCGTCAATCATTGCCGCGAAAAACTGCATCAGTGAAAAAAAAAGCCTTTTACATCCCATTTGAGAAATGTTTCAATAAAAAATTTGATTGTTTTGTACAGGATGTCCTATTAAGTAGAAGGTGCCTTAATCGTGGGATTTTTAATCAATCTTATATTGAGCGTTACACTTCACGAGTTCGTTCATGTGAGTTAATCGAGAATAAACAAATAATGTCACTATTACTTCTCGAACTTTGGTTGCGTGAATATAGTGATTTTTAGAGTTAATAGTGTTGTTTGCTGATATATACAACATTCCGGGAGAAAATGTAGGAAGCCATGCAAGACTTAAAAAAATATATAAAATGCCCTGGCTGTGGGGGAAAGCTTTTATCGACACCAGAGCAACATTCTTGCCAATCCTGCGGACGCATTTTTCTTATTGAAAATGGGATACATATGCTCTTATTTCCCCCTGAAAAAAAAACAATCCCTTTCTACGATGATCCGGATTACAAAAAATATCTTTCCCAGATAACCCGCCTTCACGCAGCTCATTACAAAAAAGGTTCCCTGACAGCAAGAATTGAGAGCAGCATGAAGAACGCTCTCCGGAATATTGCAAAACCAGCTATCCCTCCTTATATAGATTTAGGTTGTGGTATAGGCTCAGGATTCAGTTCCATTGGGAAAGATAAAGACATCATCGGCATTGATAATAACTTAAAATTACTTAAGCATTGTCGATCGTTGCATCCAGATGCAACTTTGATATATTGCGATATGTTAATGCCACCGTTAGTTCAAGGAGTATTTCAAAATATATTTTGCTTAAATACGCTGGAACATATATTTTATCTTGAATCTTTTATAGAATCTACAGCTAATATCCTTGACAAAAATGGGCATATGTATGTGGCCATCCCTACAGAGGGAGGCTTGGCCTGGAGCCTGGGGCGATTCTTGTTAACTACTCGACGCAACTCAAAACTATTGGGGATAGACTACTTAAAGGCTATAAAAAAGGACCATTGCAACACTGTATTTTCTGTCAATTCTGCGCTTCAAAAGCATTTTTCAATTGACATTTTATATCAATATCCATTCAGATTTTGTGGTGCCAATGTGAACATATCTTTTATCTATAGATTGAGTAAGTTATTATCGAATTCACATGACGATAATTAGCGCGGATCAGCGTCGTTCAGGTTAGTATCTTGTCATATCCCAATCTTTCAAGCAGGTTGCTCTTTTATGGCTATTACACAAGCCTTCTTATATTTGTTTTAGCACGGCGGTAACATGAAACTAATAATCCAAATCCCTTGTTATAATGAAGAAGAAACATTGCAATCTGTATTACAGGACCTCCCAACATTTATTGATGGCATCGATCACATCGAAACACAAATTATCGATGACGGGTCAACAGACAACACAATTGCCATCGCCAATAAATGCAATGTAGATTATATCATAAAGCACACCCACAATACTGGACTAGCGGCGGCCTTCCGTAGCGGTATTGAAAATGCATTGAAAAATGGTGCGGATATTTTGGTTAATACCGATGGCGACAACCAATACAATGGCCGAGACATCGTATTGCTTGTCAAAGAGATGTTGGCAAAGGGTGCCGACATTGTTATAGGCTGTCGTCCAATAAAAGACCATTTTGAATTTTCGAATAGTAAAAAGATGCTTCAGATTTTCGGAAGTTTTGTTGTTCGACTCATATCCAGAACAGATGTTCCTGATGCAGTAAGTGGTTTTAGGGCTTACAGTAAAGAGGCTATGCTACGGCTTAACATCTTATCCGATTTTTCCTACTGTATCGAAACAATAGTCCAAGGTGGGTTGATGAATATGAAGATCGGATATGTTCCGGTAAGAGTGAACCCCAAAACCCGTGAGTCTCGTTTGTACAAAAGTGTTTTTCAGTACTTGACCAAGCAGTTTAAAACAATCATTTTTCTTTTAACTATTTATAGGTCAGCACTCATTTTCAATGGAATTGCGACACTCCTTCTCGCAGCAGCAATATTTTTGACCATCCGTTTTGCTGTCCTAGTATATTTTTTTAATTCTCCGTTTACAAGCACATGGCCGTCTCTCACCCTTGCTGGCGTCCTGCTGATGATTTCCTGTATAGTCTATTTGGTGGGCTTGCTAACATCACTACTTGCGACTCAACGGAAACTCTCAGAGGAGATGCTCTATCATTTGCGATGCATGAATTTGCTTCAAGAAAATTTTAAAATAAAAAAACGCACACCAAACAATTCGACTATTGACTTTTAGTCCAATGGCCCCCCCCCCGGCTTTGCCGGGGGACCTCAAAAGTTTGACTTATGCGGGAGTAGAAGAAAGCCTCTCCATCTGTGAGCAGCTCAAAGTGAGCGATGGAGAGGCTTTCGATGAAGTGCTATTTGGTAAAACTCGTGGGTGCTTGGGCGAAAAGTTTCACGTTTTGGCTCGGCAGCGCGAGAGCAACATTTTGGAAGGGCATTTGTGCAAAGATCATGTTCACATGTATATTGCGATTCCTCCCAAGTATGCAGTTGCCCAGGTCGTAGGATTTATAAAGGGAAAAAGCACGATCCATATTGCCCGAGAAGTGCAGGGTAGGACGCGCAATTTCGCAGGTCAAAACTTTTGGGCACGCGGATATTTTGTTTCGACCGTTGGTCGTGACGAAAAGGTGATCCGAGAATATATTCGCCGGCAGGAGCAAGAAGACCAGCGGCTTGAGCAGCTCAAACTGGTCACGGAATAGCCGCCTTTAGGCGGCCCCAATATTAAGCCGCTTTGAGCGGCTCACAAGTGCAAGCCCCCGGCTTTGCCGGGGGTATCTGACTAAAGAATAGCCACGTTCCAACAACATGCAAACATGATTGATCGCCATGCACATTTATCGCTGTAATTGTTGTAATAATTCTTCATTCAAGCAAATTGGGCAGCTTTACGGCAGAAGTCTTGTCGTTTGTTGCTCCTGTGGCCTCAGAAGTTTTTACCCGGTACCAACGTATGCAGAATTGGCGGCATTAAACTCCGATGGAGGCATTCCATTTAAAAGTTATTTTAAATTAAATAAAAATAACAATTCCACCCATTATAAAAGAATTTTACAATATTTCGAACTTCTAAAAAATCGCTATCGCCCTGGCAATCGCGTCCTTGAAGTTGGCCCTGGCTCTGGAGATTTCATAGAGCTTTGTTTAGAAAAAAAAATAGAGATTGAAGCATTAGAGATATCGAAAACATTGGCGGAGTCCTTGCGGAATCGATATTCTGTTATTGTAAACGAGCGCCCCTTAGAACAGGCTTCCTTACCTCCCGACAGTTTTTTTGCCATCGTTGCGTTTGATATTATAGAACATGTAAATAACCCTAGGGCTTGGCTTCAAGCCGCTTGGTCTGCCTTGAGGCCTGGTGGGACACTTGTTTTTAGTACGGTAAGCACAAAGAATTTATTGAATATCATTGGACTTTTTTTGAACAGGTTTGGTTTCCCGGGCGCACTGAAAAGATTGCATCCAGCGTATCACATCTACTACTTTACCCCAAATGTTCTGGAAAAATACCTTAGAGAAACAAACTTTATTATCGAAACAATACGTCAAGACAATTATGACGTTAACAAGGCAACACAAAATAATTTTATGCGTTTTGCGATGAAATGTATATATAAAATACATGCCACTTTAGGCGAAGGAACAAATATCTACATTACATGCCAAAAACCACCAACAATGGCAGTGCCTGGCGATCCTTTCGACTCTTCTGTGGGGAAGTGAATGACCATGTTTTTCGCGATGGGACGTATGATGGACACGGACCTATATCCTTGAATTTTGGGCATGAGTGCCTACCGGACGATAGATTAACCGCGCCGTCAATTTGTCCAACCTATCCGTATTACCTTAAGGGTTACCGCATGCTGGTGAATAATTTGTTTCAAAAAAAATTTTATCAAGGTTTTATTTTTGAGTGGCTTGCCAGCTCTTTAAATTGCCTGATCGGCTTAACCGCTTTATTCATGCTGGCGCTTTCTTTTTACCTTATCCCTCGAGGTTTTTTTAATGGTGATTCTGGAATTATGTATTTTGTTTTTGAAAAACCTGATCAAAATCCCTTTTTGACGGCGACTCCTTTTATATTTAGATCTCTAGACTTTTTAAAAATAGAGCCTGTTTTCCTGCGCTATTTTAGATTTATAATCAGTTTAATCCTGTCTGGAATAATATTTTTTCTTTTTGCTCTCTGGTCAACAAAAAAATTCAACATTTATTTTGATAAATATCAAGCGGTTACTGTTTTTTTTCTAACACTCCTTGGCGGGACAATGTTTCCTATGCAATTTTTGGCTTGGCCATTTTACCATCATGACTTGATTCTTTGGTGCGTTTACCTTGTCATAATATTTTATTTTATTTCAGATATTTATCCTAAAAATCTAATATTAGTTACGACTAGTTTTTCAACTGGTTTTGTTGTTGCTGTCGATTTTTTTTGTAAACCATCTTCTGGGCTACTTTTTTTTGTGATAATTTCTTTTTTTTATATATTTAAATTTCCGAAAATTATGACCAAGTTTTTTTATCTGATATTTTTTATGTCAGGGATTCTATTTTTTACTGTGTACTATTTTGGAATGATACAACCATACAGCTCTTGGATAAAAATGGTCAGATTTGGGCTTGAAAGAATTCAAGCAATGCAGGAAAGCCTAGGCAGGCCAGATTATTTTTCAACAAGCCTAATAGCTTATATTTTAAGAACTATAAACGACTTCTATTCCATTTTGACAAATCCATTTGTTGAGCTTAAAAAATATACGTCAAATCTTTTTTATATATTTTTACTTTGCATCACCACGACATGTTTTACATTCATCGTTTATAAGACATTAAAACAAAGACATTTATGCACACAATTTTATACGGATATTATTCTTCGAACGAGCTACTATTCATCAGCATGCCTTGTAGGCTTGATATATATTTACTGCCTTGATGTCTATATAATCAATGGCATCCTCTCATCCCGGCAAGTAGGTTTAAATCTTGACACGAGCTTCCTCGTACTTTGGGCTGCTATTTTATATGGTTATACAAAGCTAAGGCAAAATATTTATGGGCTGGAGACTGTACCAAGCACTTTTATACGGCACTTTTTGCTGTTGGCGATTTCAGCTTACTTTGCCGCGCAAGCAGGATCAAACCAGACACTTCAACATTATGGCTTCGAATACCTTTTTTTGCTTATTCTTTTTTTTTACAGTCTTTACCTGCGTTATTTCGGGACAAGCCAACGACACAAAAATTTATTTTTTACAATCTTTTTTTTGCCAATAACTGTGTTTTTATTATTTAATTTTAATTCTCAGTTTGTGTTCTACTATAAATCATTTGAAAATATAAAAAATTTTAAATACAAACTACCATACTCCTCTCGGACGAAAAAGATACTTCTCGACGAAGATACTTACAACCTAATTTCAAAAATTCATGAAATACTTAAATCCAAAACAACATTTAAATTTGGCGACAGCTTCTTTGCATTCAACAATCTTTCGCGAGAAATCTATCTTCTAGGCGGCTATACTTGGCTCATGGATCACAGTTATAATGGCAAGTTCATACGCTCTTCATTTTACATAAATTATATCAAACAGCTTAATGCACCATGGATAAACGCTTCATTTCTATTATTGAATACAGAAGAAGTTGAAGGCCTTAAGGATTTTTTCCAAAAGATAAACTTGAATTTTACAAACGACTACCTTTTTATTGGAGAAGTTGACGCTCATCCAAGTTACCCTTTCAAAATAAGTATATTCGTGCCAAAGACAAAGATGAAACAACTATATTGAAAAAATTTAGGCCATTCCGACTTTTTCATGGGCAGGTGACCGGCTATGGTCAGCGCCGGAGGGTGACCATGAAGGACACGGACCTGTATTCTCGGATTCTGGGGCTGAGCGACCCGTGGTTTGTTGCCGACGTCGAGTTGGACACGGCTGGAGGCCGGGTGGACGTCCATGTTGTAAGCGTTCAATAAGGCCCATCTTGTGAGGGCCGCTGGCTGCAGGATAAGCTCAGGCAGAGACGATCAGACTTTGGGGTTCGAGATGCTGGGGCAGGAGCGCCTTGCGTTGGGCATCGGTGGTTGCGGCCGGCAAGTGCTCGAAGAGGTGGCGCAGATAGCGGTATGGCTCCAGGTCGTTGGCCTTGGCCGTCTCGATGAGGGAGTAAATGGTGGCCGAGGCGTCGGCTCCGCGCGGATGGCCGGAGAAGAGCCAGTTTTTGCGGCCCACGGCAAAGGGACGGATGGCGTTCTCGGCCAGGTTGTTGTCCGGGCGCAACCGGCCGTCCTCCAGATAGACGACCAACCGGTCCCACTGCTTGATTGCATAGTTGATGGGGTCACCGCACCAAACGGAAATTTGTGTACGCTAAGCCCTGAGAACTATACTGGGACGGCTCAGACCGGCCAGGCGGCGAAGAGGCCCGCACCTGGAAGTTACCTGCCGCGGGCCTCCTCCACATAGGAGTAGAGGGTGGGTTTCGAGATGCCCATGAGCCGGCAGATTTCGATGATCGTATGCTTCTTGCCTTGGTAAAGCTCCACGGCCAGCCGACGCTTTTCCGGATCAAGCAGCTTTGGCCTTCCCCCTTGTCTTCCTCGGGCTCGTGCTGCAGTGAGACCCGCCATCGTCCGCTCCCTAATGAGATTCCTCTCGAACTCCGCGAGCGCCCCGAAAATGTGGAAGAACAGCCTGCCCCCGCTCGTGGTGGTGTCAATCGACTCCTGAAGGCTGCGCAGGCCGATCTTCCGCTCCTCCATTGTCTCCACGTGTCTGATAAGGTCCTTGAGAGACCGGCCCAGGCGGTCGAGCCGCCAGACGACAACCCACCCGCCGGGAGCACATGCTGCGCCTGATGAAGGTCTACGGCTACCAATCCTTTACTACGGCTCACTATCAGAACCTCCTTGAATGGCTACATCCCATGGCGATGCAGAGTAAGCGCAAATTCCGCCCCTTCTACCGAGCTCCCATTCTGCCCCAAGCAAGGAGGGGCGGAATTTGCGCTTACAAAACATCGTGGCCTTCGGCCTGCCGGGGCGGGGAAAAACACATTTGCTGTGCGCTATTGGGCATGAGCTTGTCCGGCGCGATCACTCGGTGCTGTTCATCCCGGCCTACCGCCTGGTGCAGAAGCTGCTCATCGCCAAACGTGTCGGGGGCGGCGCTATTTGACCCCCCTGGCGAATGTCGGGGCGAACGGAATTGACCCCTGCCAGGGCGAAGTTATTTGACCCCTCTCTTGATCGCCGGTGAAGCCCAAACCGCCATGTGGATGATTATCCCCGAAGGAAATTTTCTTTCGGGGAGGGGACATGGCCCGGAGGGTGATCACCATGACCGAACAGGTCGAAGCCATTTACCATTGGCATGCCGGACAAGGGCTTAGGACCATCGTGAAGTCGCTTGGCCTCTCGCGCAACACGGTTCGCAAGTACGTCCGCTTGGCAAAACAGGCCGGACTGCGCCGAGGGGAACCACTCCCCAGCCGTGAGCGCCTGGTCGACATTCTGTACATTCCGGGGCCGCAGCCTGCGTCCTCGGGTCCCGCCACATCGCAGCTGTCCCCTTTTCATGCCCAGCTCGAAGCCTGGTTCAAGGAAAAGGACATGACCGCCAAGCAGGCGTGGCGTCTGCTTCGAGATGACCACGGCCTCCAGGTCGGCTACACCACCGTGAAATCGTATGTCCGCGCGCACATTCGAAAAATCGGCAAGACCCTGACGGTCCGAATGGAGACGCCGCCAGGGCAGCAGGCACAGGTCGACTTCGGCTATGTCGGCTTGATGGTTGATCCCCAGACCGGCCGCAGACGCAAGGCCTGGGCGTTCATCATGGTCCTGTCCCATTCCAGGCACCGGTTTGTCCGCTTCGTGTTTGGCCAGGACTCGCCCACCTGGATCGACTGTCATCGTCGGGCGTTTGAGTTCTTCGGCGGCGTCCCGGAGACCGTGGTGCTGGACAATCTCAAGGCCGGGGTCATCAAGGCGGACATTTATGACCCCACCATCAACCGGGCCTATGCCGAGTGCGGTGAGCATTACGGCTTTCTGATCGATCCGGCCAAGGCCCGGATGGCCCGGCACAAGGGCAAGGTGGAACGGCAGGTGCCGGTGGTGCGGCAGCAAGTTCTGGCCGGGCGCAAGTTCGCCGACGTCCACGAGGCAAATCAGCGGGCGCTTCTCTGGTGCCGGGAAGAAGTCGGCATGACCGTCCATGGTACGACCCAGCGCAAGCCGTACGAGGTTTTCCAAAGCGTGGAGCGGTCCGCCTTGAAGGCGTTGCCAGCCGAGCCGTTCGAGATCCCGACCTGGAAGGAGTGCACGGTCCATCCCGACCACTACATCTTCTTTGGCAAGGCCTTCTACTCCATGCCGAGCCGGTATCTTCACCGTAAGGTCTGGGTGCGGGGCAGCGCCAGGACCGTGAAGGTCTTTTTCGAGGAGAAGCTGGTCAAGACGCATCTTCCGGCGCCGTACCCGGGATTTCGGCGCACGGACCCGTCGGACCTGCCTCCGGCCAAGGTCGCCTACTGCATGCCGGAGCCCAGCCGGTTACGGCACCAGGCCAAAACCATGGGAGAACATGTCTCGGAGCTGGTGGACACGCTGCTTCATCAGAATACGCTGCGTAACCTGCGAAAAATCCAAGGCATCCTGCGGCTCGGGGAACGGTATGGCGACCGTCGCCTGGACGGGGCCTGCGCCCGGGCCATGGCCTTCGGTAACACCCGATACCAAAGCATCAAGCGCATCCTCGACCAGGGCCTGGAAAACCAACTTCCTCTTCCGACCGCCAGCACTGTCGAGCTATCCCAGGAAGGACAAGGCTTCCTTCGGCCGGGATCGTATTACGCGATGGAGCTTCACGCCGGAGGCCGGTCATGACCATCGACCACCATCTCCGGGAAAAACTCAAGGCCCTCAAGCTCTCCGGCATCCTGCACACCCTGGACGTCCGGGTGGCCCAGACGCAAAACGGCGAGATCGGCACCCTGGAGTTCCTCCACCTCATCCTCCAGGACGAAATCGAGCGCCGGGCAGCGGCGGCAGCCGCCCAACGCATCCAGAAAGCCGCCTTCCAGGAGGAGAAGACCTTGGAAGGCTTCGACTTCGGTGCGTTGCCCAAGCTCAGGCCCGCCCAGATCCGGGACCTGGCCACCTGCACCTTCATCGACCGGCGGGAGTCCGTGATCCTCTACGGTCCGACCGGGGTCGGGAAAACCCATGTCGCCCAAGGCCTGGGGCATATGGCCTGTCGCCAGGGATATCGCGTCCTGTTCACCAAGGTGGGCAAGATGCTCCGGTCGCTTCTGGCCGCAGAGCCGACCAGACCTGGGAAAAGGCCATTAGGCGCTACATCGCTCCGGACGTCCTTATCCTCGATGACTTCGGCCTATCGGGCTTCAGCCAGCACCAGGGTGAGGACCTGTACGAGATCGTATCGGAAAGGGTCATGAAAGCCTCGACCATCATCACCAGCAACCGCCCGGTGCAGGACTGGCTGGGACTCTTCCCCGATCCAGTCATGGCCCAGGCCGTGGTGGACCGCTTGCGTCAGAATGCACACTTGGTCGTCATGGAAGGCGATTCCTACCGGGGACGCTACCGTCCAGGTGGTGTGGCTGAGGCGAAGAACACCAAGCAGGAACAAGAATAAACAGGTGCCGTCGGGGAGGGGGAGAATAGTGACCGCGGCCAGGCCGTCAAGGCTGCCGCGGCTCGCTGCGAAGACTCCGCTCGGCCTTGACCGCCCGTCCTTGCTCTCACTGGAGTGACCCCAGGCGACGGCGAGAGGAGTGGCCTTCCTGCTCCGGCTCGAGGTGCAAAACGAGAAAGAGAACGCGGCTTCAGCGGCGATGAAAAACGTCCAAAGGGGTCAAATAAACGCGCCCCGGTAGGGGGTCAAATCACTGCGGCGTTGACAATCACATGGCTGAGGCCGAGGTGGATGCACAAAAATGGTTGTCGTCAGTGCCCAAGAGTAATTGACGCCGAGCAGCTACGTCCAGACCTGGAAGCGACGACAACAGACGTTGGCAACGCCGACCGTTGCGCTCCCTATCCTTTTTGCAACCGCTGCCAATCCAAAAGTATGGCCAGTCCTTTCTCCAGGGACAGGTTAGGTGAAAATCCTGCCGCGGCAAACTTGGAAAAATCCGCTACGGAATGACGGATATCCCCCTGGCGTGACGACAAGAATTCCGGTTCCCGGTCGTTTCCCGTAAGCTTTGCCACAAGTCTGGCCAATTCGAGGATGGATGTGGAATGCCCCGTCCCTACGTTGAAGATGCCGGCCAGGGGAGTCTCCGTGGGACCTGTCAGGCCGGCGGCAAGCAGATAGCCTTCCACCACGTCGGAAACGGCCACGAAATCCCGCGTCTGCCCGCCATCCCCGAAAATCGTCAGCGGACGTCCGCACAAGCCCCTTTCCATGAACAGGGAGATGACGCCGCTGTACGGGCTCGACGCACTCTGACGGGGGCCGTAGACATTGAAACAGCGCAGGGAAACGCCGAATCCGGACGCCGCGATCCGGGCGGACGCCAAAAATTTGGCCCGGCCATACGGGCTTTGCTGCACCGTGTCCGGTCCGGCTGCGCCTTCGACGATAGGCACGGTGGCGGTCTCGCCGTATTCCGCTGCGGAACCGGCAAAGACGAACGCGCGCAACCCGGCCTCCCTGGCGGCTTCGTGCAGGGACACGCTAGCGTCCAGATTCACGGCCATGGTGTGCCGGGGGTGGTCCACGGAATACGGAACGCTGACCACGGCGGCCAGGTGAAACACATGGGAAAGCCGTGGACAAACGGTCCGGGCCTTGGCCACAAGGCCGGGTGCGCAGACGTCGCGCTCAAAAAAGGTGAAATCCGGATGTTCGGCAAAGGCGGCCATATTACGGCGATGGCCCGTGGCGAGGTTGTCCACGCCGATGACGGAGCAGCCCCTGGCCAACAGCCGCTCGGCCAGATGGCTGCCGATAAAGCCGGCGCATCCCGTCACCAGGCAGGCAATACGGCTGTCTTCCATGGACGCTAGTCCTTGCGGCGAAACTGCAGGACGCCAAAGCCCTCGGCATGGCTGGCATCCCGCGCAAGCGTATGGGTATGGCGCAACAGCGCCTCGATGGCTCTCCGGTCCTCGAGCCCGTGGGTCTCCACCAGGATGTGGCGCACATGCCCCAACATGGGTTCCAAACTGCGCAAAATGGGCAGTTCGCTTCCCTCGGTGTCGATCTTCAAGATTTCGAGCGTCGTGATATCCATCTTTTGAAACAGGGAATAGGCGTCTTTGACGGGGACCTTCTTGTGCTCTGTAAACGCTGCGCCATCGTTGGTCAGGCTGTTTTGACCGGAATTGTCCTTGTGAATGTGCAACGTTGCCTCACCGTCGTAGTCGGCCAGGGCAAGATGGAAGGCTCGCACGTCCTGGAGCCGGGCGATATTGTGCTCAAGCATGTCAAAGGAGCTTAAGCAGGGTTCAAAGCAGCATATGCGCGCCGTGGGGTACAGTATTTTAAAATAGATCGCTGTCAGCCCTATGTTGGCGCCGATATCGACGACGCTGTGCACGGGACCAGGATCGGCAATGGCGTACTCCTGTTCCTTGAAAATGGCATCAAGGCGAAAAATTTCATTTTTTGGGATTTGAATGGAAAGTGTGCCATTGCCCAGTTTGAGCTCGATGGTTTCCGGCATAGGGTCCTCGCCTCACAGCAGCCCGGCCAGCTGTAGAATATTCTGGACGACGGCATTGTTTTTACGCCGCAACGCGTCCGGATAGCGGAAATCGTGGCGCACGTCCTGGTGGCGGATGAGATCGGCAAAGGCCTCCGTCACCCGCGTGATGTTGAAGCATTCCCGTGCGTGTCGCCGTCCCAGGTTCCCCAGGGCCTTGCGCAGCAGCGGCTTTTGCATAAGCGCCCCGGCCACCCGCGGAAAATGCTCCAGAGGCACGACCACGCCGCCGGCCTGATCCCGCACCGAACCGCACTGGGGCGTGGCCAGCCACGGCGTGCCGTGGTTCATGGCCTGCAAAATAACCATGGGGCATCCCTCGCCTTTGGAGGCAAGCAACAGGAGATCGGCATCGCGTATCGCTGCGGCCGTCACGTCGCGCGGCGTGAATCCGGCGACGGTGATGCGCGGATCGCCTGCCGCCGCTTGCTGGACCGTCTTGAAATAGTCCTCCATGTGGGGATTGCCGATGATGTGGAGCTTCCACTCCCCGCCCAGGTACCGCATGAAACGGATGAGCCCGATATGGTTTTTCACGGGCCAGTAGTTGGCGACCATGAGGAAAAACGGCACGCCCGGGGCGAGACCGATGGTGTCCCGGAAGGACTCCGGCACCGGGGTATCGTGCACGGCGTGGGGAATGAACCAGCTCGGCAGGCCGACGGTCTGGAGCAGCTGGGCGTCGCAGGAAGATTCGGTGATGGTGACCAGGGTGTCCGCCTTGGCCACATGGCGCATCACCATCGGCAGGAGCCCGTCGTCGAGAAACTTGTCCAGGTCCTCGCGATTGATGATCGGCAAATAGATGAGTTGCGGGCGCGGCTGCGGCAGCGAAAGAAGGTAAAAAGGCAGGGGCGGCGGCGCGGGATGCGCCAGCAGGATCACCGCGTCATAGCCGCCTCGAAGCGCCAGGGCCCCGATGTCCGCAAGGCCGCCTGGCTTGGCGCTGTCGGGATCCATGTAGTTCGGAAATTCGAAAATCCGTACCCCTCTGTGGACAAAGACCTTCCGAGCCGGGTCGGCCTTGGCCGCCACGTCCACGGCAAAGCCCCGCTCCACCAGACCAGCGCCGAGATCGCCAAGAAAAACCTCGATGCCGCCCAGGGAAGGCCAGAAGAATTCGCCAACCAGCAGCACCCGGCCGTTTCCGCCAGGGGCGCGCGGCGTGTTGATGGCCGCAAGCACCGCCTGGCGGGCTCGGTCCTCCTGGCCGGCCTGCGCGGCTTTTTGCGAAAGGGCCTGCATCAATGCAGCAGCCAGCCGGTTGATCTCCGGGCCGGCCTTGGCCCGAAGCGCCTTGCGCACCCAGACCAGGGCCCGGCCCGTGCAGCCCAGACGCGCAAACCGGTCGGCAAATTTCAGGCAGGCCAGCCCCTCACACACCGCCTCCGGCAGCCGCGCCCAGTCCATATCCGGACAGAGCGCCCGCAGCGGATGGGCGGCCAACATGGCTTCCACGATACGACAGTCGAATTCCAGGTTCTCGCCCGTGGTGGCGCGGCCATTGTCGTGATGGCGCCATTTGCACACAGGTCTCCCCGCGTGCTTGACTTCGGCCCGACCAGGAACCCGACTGAACCATTCATAATCCTGGGCGCGCAAATAATCCGCCGCAAAAGGACCCAGCGTTTCGAAACACCGCCGCCGCACCAGGGTGCCAGGATTGGGCAACTCGTTCCAAAAGGCCATGGCCGCAAGCAACCCCTCGGGATTGCGGTACCAGTCCTTGTATTTTTCCACGCGCAGGGGGGTGAGTCGGGCATCAACGGATTCCAGATCGCCATACACGATGTCCACGTCCGGATAGCGGCGCAGGATATCCACGGCGTCGCGCACCACCCCGTCAAGCAGCACATCGTCGGAATCGAGCCACAGGAGATATTCGCCCCGGGCCTCCATAATACAACGATTGCGCGCCGCCGGCCGACCGGCATTGTCCTGGCGTACGTAGCGCAGGCGACTGTTGTCCATGCCGCCGATCAGGGTAGGGGTCCCGTCCGTGGAACCGTCGTCCACCACCACCACCTCGAGCCGGGGATAGTCCTGCCCCAGGGCCGAGGCGATGGCCTCGCCGATCAACGCTGCCCGGTTGTAGGTCGGAATGCAGACGGAAATAAGCGGATCGTGGGGAAGGGACGACGCCGGGCCGGTGTCCGGGACGCGTACTTCCGCCGGCACCTCCTGATGACAGGAAGCGGGCGTGAAATCGGGCAAACCGTTTGGAAACAGGCGCTCCCCCCGGTCGAAACGGACCGCAAGCGCCGCCGCCGTCCAATTCTCCTTGGCGGCGTGACGATTGTCGAAGCGCTGCTGCACGACATTGAGCGGCAGGCAAAAAGCCACGGATGTCGCGTAGAAGGCCAGCGCTGGCCGGGTGCGCACAAAGGCGTGCTTGCAGCCGTCAAACATGGCCTCCAGGGTATTGGGATGGTCGAAGGCGTTTCCTGTGAGCAGGGGGAGAATGTCGGCGGTGCGAAAAAGCGAGCTCGAAACCTCGAGGGGGTAGGCGAAATACTGGGCGCTCCCGGTCCAGTCCACGCAAAGCTGCCCGTCCCCGGTCAGGGAAGTGAACGCGGGCGTAGCTTGGCGCGTGCCCGTGGGGTAGTGGCTGACGATGTTGCGGCCCAGGCGGTAGGAAAAGCCGATCAGTTCCGAATGCGCCTCCAGGGCGCGCACGCCGTCGGCCACGGCGAAAGGGCGCACGAAAATGGCGTCGTCCACCACGAACAGGATGTATTTTCCCGTACGGGCAAAGCGGATCACGTCCTCGCGGAAACGGAGCTCCGGATGGAAACGGACCAGGGGAAACGCTTCGGCCAGGGCCGCATAGTGCCTGGCATGGGTTTCGCTTGAAATCGCATAGAGGACATGGACGGTTGTCCGGACGGCGTCCGTGGCGCAGGCGAAAAACGTCCGCAGCGTGCATTCGAGCTGCAGCGCCCTGTCCTTGCTGAAAACCAGTACGGCGATGTCCGAAGTGGTGGTTGCTGTCATGACCCTTGCGTAATGCCCGCAGCGCGCGCTGTTTGAGCGGTCCAGTTATTAAGCTTCAAGACCTCGCACGGGCTCTCGTCAACCATGTGCCAGGAATGCACCAGCCGTACGGCCCGCAACACGGCCGCATCATCCAGTTCCCTGACCTTTATCGCCACCACGGTGGTGTTGTGCAGCCAGGGCGGCCTGTTCCAGGCCGTATCGCGCACAGCGGCCTCGAAGCCGAACGCCCCCAGCACCCGCACGAACTTTTCCCCGTACCAGCCGTCGCAATGCACGGCCCAAGGCGCTTCGTGGGAACCGAAAATGTGGCGCATGACGGCCTGTTTTTGCTCAAACGTCAGCTCGTCGCCCAGGACCTGGCCAAAGGATCCCAGGACATCCGGGGTCTCGATGACCAGCCGTCCCCGGGCACAAAGCCAGCGGCAAAAGCGCGCCAGAAGGGCCAGGGCCGCCGGCCGGTCAAAATGCTCGAACACATGGTGGGAGCGGATTTCCTCGAGGGTGCCGGCCGGATAGTCCAGGCTTGTGAGATCCGCGAAAATGTCGGCCACGGCGCGCTGCTGGGCGGTGTGGTGGTCCGGGGGGAAATCGATGTTGACGTAGCCGGGGAGATACTGTTCGCCGCAGCCGAGGTGCAGTTTGACGGGCGCACCGTCCGGCAGCACGGCCCTTGCCGCGGCAAAATGGCTTTCCCGCTTGGCCCGGGCCAGGGCCGCCCACGCCGTGACGGCCTCGGGGGCGTCATCCCGGTCGATGCGGCGACGGCTTACATCCAGCGGCCCGAAGACCGGCTGCCACAAAGATCCATAGAGAGCGATATCCTTATCGGCGGCGGTAAAATTGGCGGCCTTGAGCTTGTCCTGGACATCGTTATGGGAAACACGCGCCGTAAAGGCGGGTAGAATGGCCTTGCCGCGATGCAGCAGCTTCAGGCACAGGTCCCCGTCGGCGCAGTAGAACTGGTAGGCATGGGAAAATCCGCCGACCTCGATGGCCTGCTCCGTGCGCAGCAACCCGTAATTGACAAGAATTTGCCGACCGAGGGTGAGATCCACGCCGAAGTCCTTCCACGCGTTATCAGCGGTCAGGTTCCTGTAGGCCATGGCCACGCCACAACAGTCCCAACCGGCGGCGTCACCCACGGCAACGGCTGTTTCGATGCTGCCAGGATCAAAGACGATATCGTCCGAGGCGTACATCATGTAGCGGCCAGTCGCCCGGGAAAGCAGGAAATTCATCATTCGCGGCCAACTTGGCCGGTCGATGAAATACCTCGCCTGGTCAAACAGGCGCACCCCGGGCAGCTCCCGCAGGGCCAGAGCGCCGGCATCCGGATCGGCATAAAGCAACAACACCTCACAAGCCACGCCCTTTGCCGCGTCAGGAATGCTGCGCAGGAAATCCAACAGCAGCTGCAACCTGTCCTTTGTCGGTACAAGCAGGGAGACGACCGCGCCGGAAGTCCCCGCCAAAGCGGCATCGAGCCGGCTTGCATCCGAGGCGTAGTGCTTCCTGATCAGGGGAAAAGCGGCAAAATCCCGACTGGCTTCGAGCAGTCCCGCCGCCGCGGGAAATCGCCCCAGAGCCTTCAGCGTCCTGGACAGCCCGGCCAGGGCCACCGGTTCAAACGGATTGCGGTTTACCGCCGTGATAAACAAGGCCAGGGCGTCATCGAAATCTCTTCGTTCAAGCATTTCGCCCGCAGTGCGACACAGTTCCGCCATGGAGCGCTTTGGTGAAGGCGTCGTATCCAATGATATCCTCCGCGGCATGTAGCCCATGACAGTTGCAACGGGCGTCACGCCGTTGACAGAAAGAGGCGGCATAAAACCAGCGTGCAACATGCCGTTTATGCGACGCGTACGCGCTTTTGACAAAAGCAGCCAACCGTCTGGCGGGCCGGCACGGCCGTTCAGGAAACGTCGCGCACGTTTTTCCGCCAATGCTTTTTGATCCAGGCATCTTTCGAACCACCGGGAAATCCTTGCATGATCGATTCCAATTCCTTGGCCGTAAGCGCGTCACGGTATTGCTCGAACCGGACGCTTTCAAGGGTTTCCAGCGCCTCTTTGCGGCGACGCAAGGCGGCAACGGCGGCTTCGGCCTCGGCCTCCTCCCTGGAGACGTATTCCGGATGCGCCCGCAACACGCCCCAGCGGGCCAGGGCGGTAAAAATATACGCGGGCACGCTCCGCACCGGTTCGCCTGTTTGCAGGTCCACGAGCTTTCCCCAAGTTTCAAGCTCCCATTCAGCCCGGTCAAGGCTTAAGGCCACCAGATCCCGCTCGAGCGCCTTGCCAAGCTTTTCCCGCGCGGCCGCAGCCTGGCCGATCTGCTCCTGACGCAACCCCGCAGCAAAAACCCGTGGCCACATGAGTTCCAGAAACGCTTCGTCCCAACCTTCCAGGGCCTGGATAGAAAGATTTTCTTTCTTTTCTATCTCAAGAGGCACAGAGAGACTGGCTGACTGGCTGTGTGGCGTATTGATGGACTGGCTTCGAGACATGCTTAAAGAGAGGTCTTGAGAGAGGTCTTTTAATTGGCTTCTTGTAAGGCTCAATGAGGGGGTTACAGTTTGGTCGCATGTATGGTCTTGTTGGTATTGCTCGATGAGCGGCTGGTTGAATACCACGCGCACGCCCTGCAGGTTGCCGTCCCGAGCCTTGCGGAAAGTTAGGAAACCCAGGGCGTCAAGACGGCGCATGATCGTGCGTACGGAGGCTTCCCGCATATCGAGGGCAGCGGCGATGTCGCGGAATTTGACGATGTAGGGCTTGGTCTGCAGGAGCAGATTCAGGACGCGGCGCTGGTTGTCGTTGAGCCGGTCGGCGACCGTGGCGCGGCCCAATGTCTGGCTTCTTGAGAGGTCTTTTTCATGGCCTATAGTTCGGCTTAAAGTAAGGTCTTCTGTGAGGTCTTGAGACTGGCTTTCCTTGAGGCTTTTTGTTTGGCTGGCTGACAGACCGGTTTTTTGATTGGCCTTTGGTGTGGCTGACAGACTGGCTGACTGCGTATGGGTGTGGCTGACCGGCGTCGTATCTGGGGGACTGACTGGTTGACTGGTCGACTGTGTGGCTGGCTGACTGGCTGGCTCCGTCATGCGCCGGGGCGAGGCCTCGGGGATCGTCGGCGATGGCGGCGCGTCCGGGGGCGGAGCCGACGTTTTGCCCGTTAAAAAGGCGATGGCGTTTTCCGGAAACGCCGTCAGGGAAGGAAAGGCGTCGAAAACCTCCTGCGGCGGGATCGTGGCAAAAGGGTCCTCGGACAGACTAGGCTTGTTTTTCGACACGAGCGATCACCTCGCGGGCCAGGGCGTGGTAGTCCAGGGCGCCGGATTTGGTGGCGTCAAACTCGAAAATGGACTTGCGGTGCGAATGCGCGCGATCGATGTCGATGTTAACCCGAATTTCCGTATCAAACACCGGGATACCCTTGGCATCGAAAAAGGCCCGGATCCGGCCCTTGTTCTTTTTGTGGGTCACGGCCCGGCCGTCGAACTTGGTCAGCACCACGCCCAAAAGCAGCAGTTTCTTGTTTTGCTGTTTGGCCTGGGACAGCACCTGGACGAAGGTGGAAAAGCCGTCCAGGGCGTACTGGTCCCCCACCGGACACGGGACGAGCACGTAGTCCGAGATGAGCAGGGCATTTCGCAGCATGGGGCCGATATTGGGCGGCGTGTCGATCAGCACGTAATCGTAGCGGCCGATGTCCTTGTCGTTTTGCAACAGCCGTGAAAACCCCAGCACCGAATCGATGCCGGCGTAGGAGCGGACTTCCCATTCCATGCAACGAATGGAATTGGGAACGATTTCAAGATGTTCCGTTTTCGTGGCGCAGGCATTGGGACTGAATGCCCCTTCGGGGTCCTCAAGCGCCTTGACCAGGCTGGAATTTTCTCGCAACCCAAAATCCGGCAAAAGGGTGGACGTCGTGTTGGATTGCGGGTCCCCGTCCACCACAAGCACGCTCGCGCCTTCACGGGCCAACCCTGCGGAAAGATTTATACAAGTTGTCGATTTTCCAACCCCACCCTTATTGTTGCCCACGGTAATAATGATGGGTCCTGCCATTTTCACTCCCCCCTAAATTTCCCTATCGGGCATATTTCCACCGAGGAAAATTTTTGTCAACGCAATCCATGGGATATTCCAGGCGGCCAGCCATGTTGCGTTGCCTTTAAGCGTAGCGGGAAAGGCATGACACCCGCCAGCCAGAAGCTGTCCATCAGGCGCGTTTTGCACAATTTCGCCAGGAGCCAACAAATCATCCGGGAAAAGGAGATGGTGCGCGAGGAGGGCATTGTTTTGGTCGACTCTTCTCGTTAACTTTTCTTAAAAAGTTAACGAGCCATGAATCGTATAAAAGCGCATGAATTGATGGTGTTAGGCGTATTTTGAGGCCAGGCGCCTGAAAAAGACCTGCCTTGCTCATTAACTCATACTCAAATAAGGAGTAAAAGTTAAAATGCGGTGGGAGGGGAAAAATGGCCGGAAACGGAAACAGGAATCATCCCCAGCGGGGGAGCTCCATCGCCGTGGAGCCGATCAAAAGCTTGCGGGCCATCGCCACCATCAAGAAATTGCTGGCGGACAGTCCGCGCAACTACGCGCTTTTTGTGGTCGGCATCAACACGGCGCTTCGCGGCTGCGACCTGCTGTCGCTTACGGCCGGCGAGGTTCGCGCAATCCTGGCCGACCCGGACGGCGCGGCCAAACGTGAACGGAAAACCGGGAAGAAGCGGCAGTTGACCGCCAACGGCGCGGTGCGCAAGGCGATGACGGGGCTTTTGGCCACGCGGGGCTTCGCGGACGAGGAACGCTTCTTTCTGGGCCAGCGCGGGCCGATCACCAAGCAGTACCTGTGGGCCCTGGTCAAAGGCTGGTGCGGGGCCATCAACCTGCCCGGACATTACGGCGCGCACACCTTGCGCAAGACCTGGGGCTATCACCAGCGCGTGACCTTTGGCGTGGATATCCCGACGCTGATGGAAATTTTCGGGCATGCCACGCAACGCCAGACGCTCACCTACCTGTGCATCCAGCCGGAAGAAATCCGGTCGGTGTACGCCAACGAACTGTGAAGTCAGGGCAACATATCGGAAAGTGTTGGAAAATGCTGGAATACCGGCGTGCTGATGCCGGTTACACGCCGAGCCACAAGGCCAGGGAGCGGTTGACCCGAACCATGATCGCATCATCCAATTTTCCGATTACATCCCGCAGCCGATCGCGTTTGACCGCGGAAATATTGTCCACCATGATTTGCGACGTTGTTTCCAGGCCGTTTTTCGGGGTCGGATCAACGGTGATCCGAAAAAGCGGCGCATCCACCAGATGCGAGGAAAATGGACAGACGACAATGCTTGCGTGGGTCAGGTTGGCCTGGTCATGTGTGGATCACGACCGCAGGCCGCATTTTCCCGTAATAGCCGGGCATGAACACAATGGCGATTTCGCCACGCTTCATTCGGCGTCATCCCAGGCGCGCACGTCGTCCAGAAACAGCATGACATCCTTCTCCTCAGCACTCCGGCTGGCAAGCAGGGATTGCCGTCGCAACTCCTTGGCAATCTCCGGCGATCGCGTGTCCGGAACCCAGATCTGGACCGCGCGCAGTCCCTTTTGCTTCATCTTGCAGCGGTATTGCCGCATCTTCTGGCCGAGCGTGAGCGGCGTCGGTTGCATGGGGTCTCCTCCTTTCCTGGTCACGTAGTTACCACAAGGCGCATTGTCAAGAAACCGGCCTTGCCGCAAGCCCGCAGCCGGCAACGATCGCCAGTGCTCCGGCGCGTTATGGATGTCTCGCGGCGACGGACCACAAATTGGTTCCAGGCCAAATAGGCTCGGCAGGGCTTGGCTGCTTCCTTGGGCGAATCGGCCGCAGGGACGCCAGTATCCGGCTTTCGTGCAGCGATATGACCCGACCATTGATCCGGCATTTGATCCGACACATGCACCGACATATTCCAGGCAAATCCCCGCCGGTTGCGGCAGAAACCCGGGGTTTTCAAAAATTATCTGGTTAAAAATCAGCGTATTTTTTGTAAACGCAAGAGAAACCTATTGACTTTACGGTCTTATTTTAGAGAAAAAGGGGCAAAGTTTGTATAAATGCAGGGGACGTCGTGGGTACTATCATTACCATCGCCAACAACAAAGGGGGCGTCGGCAAGACGACGCTGACCTGCAACCTGGCGCATGCCCTGACCCTCAAAGGTGGCCGCGCCCTGGTCGTGGACACGGATTCCCAGTGTAATTCCACGAGCCTGCTGACAGGCAACGGCATCACCTTTCAAAATTCCCTTTACGACATACTGACCTCCCGGGATCTGGTGGCCCAAAAAGCCATCGTGGAATCGAAAATCAAGAAAGTGGACATTCTGCCCAACATCTCGGACACGGCGGTGCTGGAATACGACCTATCCCAAAACCTACCGGACAATTATTCCATTTTGCGCTCGAAACTCCGCGACTACGCCAAAAAGACCTACCAATATATCCTCATCGACACGCCGCCGAACCTTGGCTTTTTCTCCCTATCCTCCCTGTTTGCCGCGGACTTTTGCATCGTGCCCATCTCCGCCGGTTCCGCCTACAGCATCGAGGGATTGCTGCGCGTGTTGACCGTCATCGAAAAAATCCAGGAGGACGGCAACCCGGATCTGCGTTTCCTGCGCCTTCTGGTCAACAACATCGACCGCCGGACCGCCATGGGGCGGCTCATCGTTTCCGAGCTGGAAGACAATTTTCGCGGCAAGATGTTTGAAACCCACATCCCGCGCAGCACCGTCTTCGAACAGGCCGAATACACCAAGGCCACCGTTTTCGGCAGTCACTCCGCCACCTACGGCGCCAAGGCCTACCGGGAATTGGCCGCCGAACTCCGGCTTATCCTCGAAAGCCCCGAATGAGCGCCCCAGGGGAAGCCATGCCTGACGCCAAGCCCAAACACAGACGCTCCATCTTCGATACGCTCAAAAAATCGGCGGATGGCCGGCTCAGTCTGGCCGAGGCCGCGCGCATGGCCGACAAGATCAGCGTTTTTCCCACCAAGCGCCCGGAACCGGAGGCGGCTCCGGCCCAGGCAGGCCCGGATGGGTCGGGTCATGCTTCGGATCACCAGCCGGATCATTTGACGGAGCAAGAGTCGGGTCAGGTGTCGGTACCCCTGTCGGGACAGGTGACCCGACCGCTGTCGGGACAGGAGTCGGGACCCTGGTCGGATCATGAACCGACCCATGCACCAACCCATGAGCCAACCCCCAAACATGACCCGACAGGTGATCCGACTGGTGTCCCTACCAATCCCCCGGCCGATACGCTCGGGATGAAACAGATAATTAGGAGCCTGGCCGAGAACAAGCGGCGCTTCCTCCATTTCATCATCGACAACGAACCGGACGGGGACGATTACATCCTCAACCGTCACGCCGTGGCGAGAGCACTACAACTTACCGAAATTTCAGTAAAAAGGTACTTTGCCGAGTTTGCCGAACTGGGCTTTTTCCGCAAGGAGACCTACCGCCACGGCGTGTGCCAGGGACTGCGCCTGTTTCTGGTCCGCTCCCGCTGCCAGGCATTCAAGCTGCATGACCCGACACTAGATCCGACGCATGAGCCGAAGGTTGTTCCAACCATGAAGCCAATGAAGGAGCCTGAGCCGACAGGTGATCCGACCGTATATAAGGAAGATAGAAAGATAGAAAATCTATCTATCTCTTCGGAGCGCATCGCGATGACCTGGCCCAATCTGCACCGGGCAGGTTTTGACCGGGAACAATTCGAACAGATCATCGCATCCCTGGCCGAGCTTGGCAAACCCGTCGACAAGGTGGTGGGAAGCCTCGATCATGCCGAATGGGAGCTTACCCAGGGGACCATGCGCGACAAAGAGGGCCAGCCTGTGCTCGATCCGTGCTCCTGGATTTTCCGATCCCTGGCCCGCACCGGCTATTACCGCCGTCCAAAAGGGTATGTTTCGCCCGAGGAACAGGCGGCCCGGGACGCCGAGGAAGAGGCCAGGGCGGTCGCCGCGGCCTGGCGCAAGGCCGAACAGACGCAGTTCGAGACGTGGCGGGACGCGCTTTCGCCTGAGCAACTGGCCGAGGCCATGCACGGGTATCCAGGGGGCCCGAGGGATGCCTGGCTCAAGGCGGCTTGGCGCAAATCCCGGAAGTAAGAACCGCGGCAGCGCTTTTGCTGCGCGTTTTGATGCATGGGGCCTTTGGGGAGTGCAAAGAAAGACGGCAGTGAAGGGGCGAAGCGACTGTTTGGCGAGCTAGGGTGAGACCGCTGCATGAGGCGAGAAAAATGTGCTGCCGGGCCGGCGGTGGAAGGCGCTTCCCGCGACCGGCCGCAACAGTCCTGAAGGGAGGAGCATGTATCGTCTGCTCAATCTCGGCTGCGGTCGAGCCTGCCATGAAGACTGGGTCAATGTGGATTTCACGCCGCAACCACCCCGTGTGCTCGGGTATGACCTGACGCTTGGCGTTCCTTTTGCGGACGACGTGTTTGACGTCGTCTATCATTCGCATCTTTTGGAACATTTTTCACGTGTCACGGCCGTTTATTTTTTGCGGGAGTGCCTGCGCACGCTACGTCCTGGCGGCATATTGCGCGTGGCGGTCCCGGATCTCGCGGCAACGGCGCGAGCCTATCTGCTGGCGCTGGAAGCGGCCCAACGCGGCGAACCTGACGCGGATGCCCGGCATGAATGGATGACGATCGAGCTCGTGGATCAACTCGCCCGGCACCACAATGGCGGTGAAATGCTCGCCTTCTGGAAGCGGGAGCCCGTCCCGGTTCAGGATTTCATCTTGGAGCGGATGGGAGCGGAGGCGCGTGAGGCCATCCGGTCGGTCCGCCATACTCCGAATGAACCACCTTCTGCCGCCTCCCCATTGGAGGTGGGACGGTTCCGGCTTTCCGGAGAATGCCATCAGTGGATGTACGATAGCCATTCCCTGGCCAGACTTTTGCGTGAAACCGGTTTTGAGGCGGTCTGTCCTGTGTCCGCCGCAGAGTCCGCCATCCCCGATTTTATGCGCTACCATTTGGACGTCGAACCGGACGGCAGCGTACGCAAGCCGGATTCGTTTTTTATGGAAGCGCGCAAACCCGTAACGGGCGCGAAAACCACTTTCCCCAGAGTCATCAGCTTTTGCATGCAGCCAGCTGGCGGCGCCGGCGGCGCGGCATTGCGCCTGCACCAGGGGTTGCGGGATATTGGCGTTGCCTCCTGCCTGTATGTCGCCACCACTTCCTTGGGCCCGATCCCCGGCGTGGCGGTTATTCCCGCTGTCGCGGGCACCAGCCTGACGCGAGACGAACAAACCGGGCGCGTCACCAACAGCGGATGGCCGGTTTTTTTCCAGCATATGGAAAAAGGCCTTGCCGCCTATCCCGACCGTCCCCCCCATTGCGAGAATTTTTCCGATACGCTCGCGGTGACGCGGATCTCCGACATCCCCGGCACGGACATGGCCGACATTCTCCATCTGCATTGGATTGCCGGCACGGTGGATCTCACCAGGGATGTGGAATTTTTAAAAAACCGCCCCATCGTGTGGACGCTGCACGACATGAACGCCTTTACCGGTGGCTGCCATTATGCCGGGGACTGTCGCGGCTATACGCGCTATTGCGGTTCATGTCCGCAACTCGGCTCGAACGAGGAGAAAGACTACTCACGGGAAATCTGGCTGCGCAAAATGGCGGCCTACCGCGAACTGGACATCACGGTGGTCTGTCCGAGCCGCTGGTTGGCGACACAGGCCGCGCAGAGCACGCTTCTCAAAAAAAAGTCCATCTCCGTCATTCCTTACAGCCTGCCCACGGATGTGTTCAGGCCGCTTCAGGCCGCTGGCGTACGTCAGGCTCTTGACATCAAGCCGGGCGCTTTTGTCGTTCTTTTTGGCGCCGAAGCCCTGGAAACGCGGCGCAAGGGCTTTGCCGAGCTTCTGGCCGCCCTGGAAGGCGTCCCCCAGGGAGAGGCGTCCGCCGAGATCATTTTGATGACCTTTGGCGACGCCAGCCGGCTTCAACAGCTGTCCTTGCCGTTTCGTGCCGTCCACCTGGGTCGGTTGCGCACCCCAGCCGAGGTGACGCTGGCCTATAACGCGGCGGATTGTCTGGTCATAACGTCCCTTGAAGACAATTTGCCAAACGTGGTGCTGGAGGCGCTGGCCTGCGGGCTGCCGGTGGCTGGGTTCGCTACCGGCGGCATTGCGGACATGGTCCAGGACGGAGGCACGGGCCGGCTCGTTTCCACGGGGGATTGCCGGGCCTTGGCCCAGGCGCTGGCGGATTTGCGCGACATGTCTGCCGATGCGCGCAGCCGGATGCGCCGCGGCTGCCGTCAAACGGCCCTGCTCCGATACAGCATGCCGGTCCAGGCGCGGGCATATCTCGAGCTCTACAGGAGCCTTCTTACCCGGGCGCCTGTTGCGGACGGGTAAGAAGGGGCGGAGGCTCTGCAATTTTTAACGCATGGTGCTTCCAGGCATCGTCGTGGCGGGCATACCGCGCCTCCCTTTAAAACCGCATCGGATAATGTCCAACCAAGGGATTATAGCCATGGATAGAAAGCCGCTTTTTCGCCGCGCGTCCGTCAGCTTCGACAAGGACGTTCTGGCCGATCCGGCTCAGGGAATAGCTTTGGCAAGGACCCTGTGGGCGCGGCAGCGCTTTGAGATTGCCATGGACCTTTACGACCGGCTTGCCCAGGTCCACCACGACCAGGCCGTGTCCATCCTGGCCGAGGCCTATGACCGATTCCAGGAAATAACCCCCTGCACCCGCTACCGCCTGTACCAGTCGCGATTTTTCGACTTCCCCATCGCGCCCGGCGACACGGTCCTGGATATGGGCAGCGGCCATATCCAGTTTCCTTTGGCCACCCATATCGCCGAC
Source organism: Solidesulfovibrio sp. C21 (assembly GCF_047785625.1). Classification (NCBI taxonomy): domain Bacteria; kingdom Pseudomonadati; phylum Thermodesulfobacteriota; class Desulfovibrionia; order Desulfovibrionales; family Desulfovibrionaceae; genus Solidesulfovibrio; species Solidesulfovibrio sp. C21. The sequence continues at coordinate 69,293 of NZ_JBLODY010000007.1, read as the reverse complement.
ATCTCCCTGACCGACAGCGTTGACCGCCTCGGGGACGTGGACGGAAAGCCCGCCTTCGAGGTCCGCATGGAAGAGACCGGATTCGCGGACAAGCAGTTCGACTTCGTCTACTGTTCCCATGTTCTGGAGCACGCCACCGATCCCGCCGCCGCCTGCCGGGAGCTGGCCCGTATCGGCCGGCGCGGCTACATCGAGACGCCGACCAAGGGAAAGGACGCTTTTTTGGGCGGCGCCCAGGAATCCAACCATCGCTGGCATGTGGAACTGGTCTATGGCGTGCTGGTGTTCACGGAATACGAGGCGCGCGACCTGGAGGGCTTTGGCGTCGACCTGCTGCGGGACATGCACGTCGCGCCCCGCACCGACCGGGAAAAGGCCCTTTCCGCTCTGCTCTACCTTCGGGCCGATCAGTGCAACACCATGTTCGGCTGGGAAGGGACCATCCCCTGCGAAGTGCGCCGTCCCCAAAATTTCCTGGTCCAAGTCGCACCGCCGCAACCGGTCGAAAGCAAGGTCGCAGGCGCCGGGAACGTGCGCGCATCAAAGGACTCCGTCACGCTGACCGCAAAGGCGTCTGTTGTGACCTTGGCCTCCCGTTTGGAAAAACTGGCCCGCCTAGGGGCCGATCCAAAGACCCTGGACATCCTTCTTGGTGAAGTGCTCGCCGTGCTGCGCGAGTTGGTGGCTCAGCACCAATGGGACCAGGCCGTGCTGCTCGGCGCGGCGACTAAGGCCTTGCGACGGCCGGTTCGCGGCCTGGATATGTTGCGCGCCTTGACCTTCCACGGCCAAGGCTCCTTGAGCGCTGCCCGGGAGTCCCTCAAGGAGGAATTGCGCTACTTCCCGGACAACGCGCAGGCGGTGGAGCTCCTGCGGGCCGTTGAGGCCGCCGAAGCCCAGGCGGCCGCCGCCGTGGCATACGAGCCGGACCTTGCGGCCATCATGCCCGTGGTCAGGCGGTACACCATGGTGGCTCCCCCACATCTGGCCTCCCTGTTTCATTTGGCCCGCAAGGCCTGCCGCAACGATCTGCCCGGCGATTTTGCCGAATGCGGCGTGGCCGCCGGCGGCACGAGCGCAATGCTCGCCTATGCCATCAAGCGCTACAGCCAGCGCCCCCGGGTGCTGCACTGCTTTGATACGTTTTCGGGAATGCCCGATCCCGGCGACCACGACGTCCATGCCGGCACGTCGGCTCAGGACACAGGCTGGGGCGCGGGTACCTGTGCCGCTCCCGAGGATAATTTACGCGAGGCCTGCCGGGCGTTGGACGCCGAGGACATTATCCGCCCCGTCAAGGGATTTTTCCGTGACACCCTGCCCAAAGCCGCCTCCCGGATGCAGGGGCTGGCCCTTTTGCACATGGACGGCGACTGGTATGAATCCACCCGGGACATTCTGGTCAATCTTTATGACCGGATCGTTCCTGGCGGTCTGGTCCAGGTGGACGACTACGGCTATTGGGAGGGCTGCCGAAAGGCGATGACGGAATTTTTCCAGGAACGCGGACTGCGCGTACCCCTGCGTCCGATCCCCGGCGGCGGCGGCGTTTGGTTCCGCGTAACCACCTGACCCGCCGTACCGCTTGGCACCTGCCCCGATGAACACCTCGCGTGCTTTCTTTCTCTTTTTCTGAATCGACTCTGGAATTAATTGCACTGCCTTTTTTTGCTTGGCATTATTTATGCTTTAAATTGCGCGTGCAACATTTTATGTCAACTCGGTGAAAGAGAAAGATTATTTCCCCTTATCGCGGTTCCTTTTACCGTACCAGGAGAAAGCATTATGCAACAGAGCGATGCATGTATTCATCCGCTAGACCACCCGATCAGACTTGCTCAAATCGGCGCAGGCTACTGGGGACCAAACCTCATTCGGCATTTTGTGCAATCCAAGGATATTTCATCCTTTTTGATTTGCGATCAGAATCAAAAGGTTATCTCCAAGGTTCAAGAGCAGTATCCGAGCGTTCACGTTGCCGGCGACGCAAAGGCCGTGCTGTGCGATCCAGAAATCGACGCCATTGTCTTGGCGACCCCGGCAAAAACACACTACGCCATGGCCCGCGAAGCGCTGCTCCATGGCAAGCACGTGTTGGTGGAGAAGCCCCTTGCCTGCGCTTTGACGGATGCCGAAGACCTTGTGTCTCTCGCCCGGGAAAAGGGCCTCATACTGATGGTTGGGCATACGTTCTTATACAATGATGCGGTTCGCATGGTGAAAAAATATATTGATAGCGGTGAGTTGGGAGATATTTATTATATCCTTTCCCAACGCCTCAATCTTGGCCGCATTCGCGAGGACGTCAACGCTTGGTGGAATTTGGCGCCGCACGATGTTTCCATCATTTTGTACTGGCTTGGAGAAATGCCGTCAAAAGTGCAATGCAAGGGGATGCGTTTTCTTCAAGAGAATATTGAAGACGTGGTCTTTGCCAACTTTGATTTTCCCGGCGGAAAATCGGCTCACATTCATGTCAGTTGGCTCGATCCATTGAAAACAAGGCGCATGGTCATCGTCGGTTCGAAAAAAATGCTCGTTTATGACGACGTTGCGACGGAAGGCAAGATTACTATCTACAACAAAGGGATAGACAAATGTAGTGGCCTGAAAGATCTTCCGGACATCGAGTCCTATGGGCAATTCCAATTTATGCATTGGAACGGCGATATCATCATCCCGCATTTCAAATTTCGCGAGCCGCTTGGCGTGGAATGCCGGCATTTTCTGGAATGCATCCGGAACGGAACGCCTCCCTTGACGGATGGCCAGCACGGTCTTGATGTCGTAGCGGTCCTGGAGGAGGCGCAACGTTGTCTCGAGGCGGCAAGGTAAACAATATGCTTCATTCCAATTCCCCCATCACGGTTTTGATAACGTCCGCCGGCGTGGCAACCGCCTCCAACGTCATCGACGCCCTGCGCCGCGAAACCTCGCTGCCGACCAGGATCGTGGCCGTGGATATGAACCCCTACGCCGCAGGTCTTTATCGCGCCGATGTAAAGCGTCGCGTCCCTCCCTGCTCGGACCCGGGATATCTCGATGCGTTGCTCGATATCTGCCGCCAGGAGGAGGTGTTTTTCTTCCTGCCGCTTTATTCGGGTGAAATAAGTCTGGCGAGCCGCAATGTGCAACGGTTTTCAGAAATCGGCGTCAAGACGATGCTAGCTTCCGAACAGGCATCCGGCTTGTGCGACGACAAACCCCGGTTCCTCGCGTTTCTCAAGGAGCATAATTTCCCCTTCCCCCCCACCTACGACCTTGGCGGCTGTCAACAGCACGTCTTTCCAATGTTTATCAAACCAGCCTCGGGCAGTTCCTCGAAAAACGCCTACCGCCTCGACGCGCAGGCCGATCTCGACTATTTTTCGGCGAAGTATCCCCGGGCGATTCTTCAGGATTACATTGAGGGCGTGGAATATACGGTGGATTGTCTTGTCGACCGGGGTGAACTTCTGGCCTGCGTCCCCCGGTCCCGGCTCGTGGTCAAAGACGGCAAATCGATGGTGGGAAAGACGGTGGATCATCCACGCCTGCGCGAAGCCGTGGGCGAGCTGCTGCGGGCGGTCGGAATGCACGGTCCCTGCAACGTTCAGGTCATTGAGGATCGTGCGGGCCGCCTGTTTTTCATCGAAATCAATCCCAGGCTAGCGGCAGGCGGTCTTCCGCTGGCCGTCCGCGCCGGGGCCAACATCCCGGCCATGATGCTGCGTCTGGCGCTGGGGCAAAACGTCGCTCCCGTCACGGACTACCAAAGGGATCTCATCATGATCCGCTATCTGGACAATCTGTTTCTGGAAGAAGGCCCGGACGGGCTTCACCGGATTTAGGCATGGTTGAAGATCCGCTCGCCGGCTTTCAAGGCGCGCTGTTCGACCTGGATGGCGTCATTGTCCGATTGGGCGTGGATTGGGACGCCGTGCGCCGGGAGTTTGCAACGATCAAGGGCGTCGCGCCGGGGAGCAGCGTGAAGAGTGCTTTGGCCTGTGAAGAGCGGATCAGGGCGCGCATCCTTGAAATTGTCGGACGGTATGAAGATCGGGCGACAGTGTCGCCCATCCCCTCCGGCCTGTTGTTGCTGCGTGCGGCCGTGCGGCGCATGCCGGTCGGCCTGGTCAGCAACAATTTGAAGCGTACGGTGCTCCGGGCCCTGGCTTTGGCGGATGCTCCGTCCGGCATCCTGGTTTTGGGCGTTGACGACGTCGAGCTGCCCAAACCCGCGCCCGGGGGATTGTTGGTCGCCGCGCGTCATCTCGGTCTTGACCCGTCCCGGACCCTGTATGTGGGCGATGCGGAGACGGACCGGGAAGCGGCCGCCGCCGCGGGCATGGCATTTTTGCATATCGACCATCTCAAATAGGCCATCCAGAGAAGAGGCGCTGTATGAAGCTGCAAGGAAAGAACATTCTTGTTACCGGCGGAGCAGGATTTATCGGCTCCCATATCGTTGAATCCCTGCTTGCGAAGGGGGCGCGGGTCACTGTGCTGGACAACCTCCAGTTCGGTCGCAAAGAGAATCTGCGCGCCGTCCTTTCCGACATTGTCTTCGTCGAGGGCGACATCCTGGACAACGCGCTTTTGGCGCGTCTGATGCCCGGCATGGACGCCGTATCCCACCAGGCGGCCCAGCTTGAAATCCTGTTGGCCACGAGCAACCCCCTATGGGATCTCCAGGTCAATACGATTGGCACGATCAATATCCTCGAAGCGGCCAAGGCCGCTGGCGTGGAGAAAGTCGTCAACGCATCTTCGGCCTGCGTCTACGGTCAGAAAAACGGCGCCACCCGGGAAAACGACGGCCGGCACCCCAACTGGACCTATGGCGTCAGCAAACTGGCCTCCGAAGAATATTGCCGCATTTACAATGACAGCAAAGGACTGCCCACGGTGAGCCTGCGCTACGCCATCGTTTACGGCGAAAGGGAATGGTACCGCCGGGCGTTGCCTATTTTTCTCAAACGCACGATCGACGGGCGGCCTCCGGTGGTTTTTGGCGACGGCCGGCAATACCGGGACTTTATTCATGTCTCCGACATCGTGGCGCTGCACGACCGGTGCCTGGAATCCGACGCGGCCAATGGCCTCTCCCTCAACGCCTCCACCGGCAAGGGCGTTTCCATCGCCGAATTGGCGGCCCTTGTCAGCCGTTTGTTTCATACCGGCGAGGTGATCACCGAAAATTTGCCCGAAGGTGGCGTTTCGCAGTTGGTAACGGACAAAAAGCGCAATACCGACGAGCTCAAAAGTATGATTTTGGATCCCGGCGAAGCGGAAAGGCTTCTGGGCTGGAACGCCGTGATACCACTTGAGGAAGGACTGCGGCGGGAATACGAATGGGCCAGGGCCAATCCGGGACGCTGGGATTCCATCCGCTACACGGACAGCAAATGAGGCAAGCATGAGCCGGGATAAATACCGGGCGCTGGAACACAGCGCCGCAGCCTATGAAAATACCGTCATTTCGGGATGGGAAGGGCTCTATAGAGAAAAGCAACGCCGACTCATCGAGGCATTTGCGCCCTACATGCGCGGAAACAACGCCCTGGAGCTGGGCGTCGCCGACGGTGAGATGAGCGTTCGACTGGCCGCTTTTTTCCCCCGGCTCACCATTATCGACGGGTCCAAGCTGCACCTGGAGCAGGCGAAAGCGCGGCTCGCGGCAGCCGGTCATGGCCAGGTGACCGCCGTGCATGCGCTTTTCGAGGAATACGCTCCAACGGAACGGTTCGACGCCATATTCATGGCCCACGTCCTCGAACATCTCGACGACCCCGTGGCCGTGCTACGGCGCGCGGCGTCGTGGCTTACAGAATCTGGCCGGATTTTTTGCGCCGTCCCCAACGCCAATTCGCTGCACCGGCACATCGGAGTCAAACTCGGCCAGCTCGAACGGATCGACAGTCTGCATGCCCAGGATATCCTCGTCGGTCACCAGCGGGTCTACGTTCCGGATTCCTTGCGGCGGGATGTTGCGGCGGCGGGGCTGCGCCGCATCAAGTTCGGCGGGCTTATGGTCAAACCTTTGTCAAACCGGCAGATGAATGACTGGCCCCAGGAGATCCTGGAAGCGCTTTTCGCTATTTCCGAAGAATTTCCGGAGATTTGCTCCGAAATTTACGTGGTGGCGGAACAGTAGCAACTCCTCAAAAAAGCGAGACGGATTTCATGAATGTTCCATTCGTCGATTTGAGCGCCCAGTACGTCGCCATCCGCAACGAGATTCGGGAAGCCATGGATGCCGTGTTGGCCGACAGGACGTTCATCCGCGGTCCCCATGTCGCCGATTTCGAAAAGGATTTCGCCACGTTTTGCGGCGCGAACCATTGCATCGGTGTGGGGAGCGGCACCGATGCCCTGACCATCGCACTCCGAAGTCTCGGCATCGGTCCCGGACACGAAGTCCTCGTTCCCGCCAATACGTTTATCGCCACATCCGAAGCGGTTACGCTTGCCGGAGCGCATCCGGTTTTTGTGGACGTACATCCGGATACCTCCCTCATGGACCTGGATGCGGCCGAAGCGAAGATCACTTCGCGGACCCGGGCGATCATCCCGGTGCATCTGTTCGGCCAACCCGTGGACATGGCCGCCGTACGGACCCTGGCCGAAGCACGAAACCTGTTGATCGTGCAGGACTGCGCCCAGGCGCACGGCGCCACGGTGGACGGGCGGCCCCTGGCGGACTTCGGAGACGCCTGCTGCTACAGCTTTTTCCCCGGGAAAAATCTCGGGGCGTATGGCGACGCCGGCGCCATCGTCGTGAATGACCCGGAATTGGCCACACGCTGCCGCATGACGGCCAACCACGGCAGGATCGGCAAATACGACCACGAATTCGAAGGGATGAACTCGCGCATGGACGGTCTCCAAGGAGCCGTGTTGCGGGTCAAGTTGTTCCATCTGGAGGCGTGGACCGAGGCCCGCCGCGCCAATGCCGCCCGCTATGCCAAATTGCTGGCGGACGTTCCCGGTATTTCCCTCCCCGTCGCTTCACCCGGCCGTCGTCACGTCTATCATTTGTATGTCATCCGGCATCCCTGGCGCGATGCCCTCCAGGCCCATCTCAAGGCACGCGGCGTGGCCACGGGCGTACACTATCCCATCGCCCTTCCCAATCTCACGGCCTATGCCGGTTTCGGGCATAAACCCGAGGACTTTCCGGTGGCCAGCCGGTTGTCAGGCGAAATACTCTCCCTGCCCATGTACGCTGAATTGACCTCGGAACAGGCCGCCTACGTGGCCCAATGCCTTCGAGAGTTCAACCACCCGGAATAATTTTCCGCTTCGTTTCCCCCGGCTCTTCCTGTCCCTCGATTCCACGGATCACCGATGGGATGCAATGGACCTGATGCAGGGCTCCGGAACCCCCAGAGCCCAGAGGTATCCGCATCCCCCGCCCGTCTTGAAATAATTCAAATAAAGGCCCGCCACAGCGCGGCCGGTTTCATGTCCGGCCGTTGACAAGGCGCGCCTCGTGTCACGGTCATGCGTCTTCGCCATCCCCGTAATACGCCTTAAAACGACGCCATTTTATATAATGGCCTGTATTTTGCATATATACGGCTATCCATATACTGTGGATGTTTGGCGGAAAAAACGGAGTCAGCCATGGAGCGCCTTGCTTATAGAAATGGCGAATTTGAAGTGACATTCGCTTACAACGAACAAACCAAGCGGAATGAACTGTCTCTTACGAGCAAAGCGAGCGGGCGGCGTTTCGCCAAGCATACGCATTTTAACCTGCTTGATGAGCATGGAGAACTGTTGGAGGTTAAGCCAATAACGGAAGATATCGCACAGTTTATACTAAACAACTTCGAAATAAAGGGTGACACTGAATCATTTTCCATATTTAAGACTGATCTTGAACAAGGAACGATAGATCATACCCGCAAAATTACGCTTCGTCCTCAAAGTATTCTGCATAAAATAACGAAATCTGAGAATAATTATACGGCAACTGGAGCAAAACTGCATTACCATTGGCCGATATTCAAAAAATTCAAGGAAACAGGTTTCGGAAGTATTATACGCGCGACATTGACATTGCATCAAAAGTGCTCTTCGCGTTGCCATTATTGCTCGACGATTTCCAGAAATAAATCGGACAGTATCACCTTGGACGAGGCAAAACGTTTCGTCGACAAACTTTACTCCGGTCAGGCTCTCTTCAACAAAAAGCACTTCCCTGAATACAATGAACTTTATCAGCGTCACTGTGGTTCCGACATCAGGGTAAGGGGAATAATCCTTTCCGGCGGAGGGCAGCCCAACCTATGGCCCCATTTCGCGGAATTCGTTCAATGGCTTTCCGGGCTTGATATTGACCTTGGCCTCATAACCAATGGTTTTCCCAAGAGTGTTCCTGAAGAAATATATAATAGCTTTAAGTGGATACGAATTTCAATCACTCCGGAAGACGCTTCGCCGTTTTATCCCGACCAGCGCTTTGACAAGCAATATCTTCCCGCGACTATTTTGCACAACGACAAGGTAACGGTTGGCTATTCCTACGTTGTAGGGGCCTGGACCGACGACGAGATTTTTACCAGAATCAATCGCTCTCTAGATGAAAACGGCTTTCGCTATTGTCGCGTTTTAGCGGATTGCAATCTTACAAGAGAGATGCAGCTTAAGTCTCATGAAATGTTGTCTAAAAGGTTATTGCATCTCGGTTTGATTGCGGAAGATGGACAACCACTTGGGCGGATTTTTCATCAATTAAAGTATCATGGATATAAAGACGATGCTATGCGCATATGGGAACGTGGGCAATGCTATGTTCAGACGTATAATGTATTTTGGGATACGACAGATCATGACGAGAATAAATATTCGTATTGCTACCCTTGTGACTCAGTAACAGTGCTTACAGATACAAAAGATGATGGGGGCGTAATCCCTTCGGCCAGAAGATTTAACCATGCCAAATGGGGTACTGTAAAAAATACGGAAGTCGAAAAATTATATACCGAACCGGTAAAGCCTTTCTTTGACCCACGCCAAAGATGCTTGTCTTGTTTGTTCATGCGAAACAATAAGACGATTCTGGATATGATGAATTCGAATACAGATTTTTTGCCTGTGAGTACAGAGCTTGACCACGTCAATTTTCCGTAAACATTTCTTCTCTGCAACACTTAAAAAGTGAGTACGGACATGGAACAGGCAGTCAAAATAGGCCAATCTTTTGCCGATCAATTTGACGAGGATTATTTTGAACGCGGGGCGATTGTTGGCACGTCTGGCTACATAAACTATTCTTGGATGGCAGAGTTGACCATTCGGATGGCTCACTTTCTTATTATGAATTTGCCGTTGACGAAGGGCCAAAGAGTGTTGGACTATGGTTGTGCAAAAGGGTTTATGGTCAAGGCTTTGCGCCTTTTGGATATAAACGCCTATGGCGTTGATATTTCTGATTATGCAGTAAGTAATACACCAACAGATGCCAAACCGTATTGTTGTAAAATCAACAGTGTGGCCGATCCGAACTGTTTTTCCCAGGAGTATGATTGGCTCCTTTCAAAGGATGTCTTCGAACATATTTCTGTGCCTGATATTTCTTTGCTTTTGCGTCGTTGTAGAAAAAATGTGGCGAAAATGTTTATTGTCGTGCCGCTCGGTATAGATGACGTTTCAAATAAGTTTATCATTCCAGAATATGACAAGGACGTCACACATATAACCATTAAGACGGCTGCTTGGTGGAAAAGATTATTTATAAAATGTGGCTGGGAAATTGACAAATTCGATTATGCCTTCAAGGGCGTGAAAGAAAACTGGACACAGATATGGCCAAAAGGCAACGGTTTTTTCATTCTTTCCTAAGAGGATCGTGATGGGGTACACAACACGTAATCCCGTTTGTTTGTTCATTTACAGGAGATCGGACACCGTTCAGCGCATCATGAAGGCCATAAGCGATGTCAAACCCAAGACGTTGATGCTTATCGCCGATGGTCCCCAATCCGATGACCCGACTGAGCGCGTTCTTTGCAGCCACGCCAGGGCGTTGGCCATGCAGGTTGATTGGCCTTGCGAGGTGTTCACCAATTTTTCCCATGTGAACCTTGGCAATACCGTCAGGTTTTCTTCAGGGCTGGATTGGGTGTTCGCCCGGAACGAACAAGCTATTATTCTGGAAGACGACAACCTCCCCAGTCCGGATTTTTTCCGATTTTGCGACGAGCTTTTGGATCGATACGCAACCGACGAACGAGTCATGATGATCGGCGGCAGCAATTTTCTGCCCGCATCCATTAACGTTCCGGACAGCTATTACTTTACGAAAATTCCCAACATCTGGGGATGGGCCACATGGCGGCGCGCCTGGAAGCATTATGACTATTCCGCTTCACTTTGGCCTGGGTTTTGTGATTCGGGACAACTGGAAACGTATTTTCAGGATAGCGACTCCATCAGGTTTTGGCGGCGCTTTATGGAGTCTTCCTGCAGTATGGGCAACAGGCAATCTTTTGAGGGGCGCTGGATATTCACCCTTATGGCTCGAAATGGATTAGCCGTTGTCCCATCCTCTAATCTTATTTCGAATATCGGATTTTGCGATGGGGGGATCAGCGGTAGAACCAGACACCCATGGGCTGATTGGCCGCATCAAACCATGACCTTTCCCTTGCGGCATCCGCATATTTTTCTGCCGAACACCCAGGCCGACTATTATTACCAGAAAGTCGGATACGAACAGCTCCCCCCGGATATAATCGCCCGAATGGGCCCGCTCAACAAAGCATAGGCGCGGAGAGATACTTTGGAAAAAGAATTGAATTTGAATCTTGGCGGAGGCAAGTTTTGGAAAATGAACTCCTGGGTCAACCTTGAGCAGGAATTAGGCTATGACCTGTCGAAGAATTTGTTGTCCCAGATAATAGATGATTCGGTCTCGAAAATTTATACATCGCATTGCCTTGAGCATATCCCCCCCATCACCATGTTTCGGCTTGTTAGAGACTGCCGGCGGGTGCTGAAACAAAACGGCATACTGCGTATCGTAATGCCTGATTGCGAAAAATTCATTAGTGCGCTTATCAACGGCGAACGGAAAGGCGCTTTGGAAGATTACAAACTATTTGCCAAAACGCGTTACGAGTACGTCATCAATATGGGCGGCAATACAAAAGGACTGGATCTCCCTTCGCCCTACGGGCATTTCTTTTTTTGGACCGTGCATAATCTTTGCTGGGTCCTTTTGGCCGTTGGTTTTACGGATATTCATATCCAGGACTTTGGAAAGTCCGTAGACCCTGTTTTCGAGACCATCGCCGTCCTTGGGGTAAACCCGAACAACCCGCAACCCGTTTCCGGCTTTGATAATCCGAGACAGCGCTCACATTCATTTTACATCGAAGCGGTCAAGAGCTAGCGGCGCATTGCACGCTTTGGCAACCAACCGTTCGTCAAAGGACTAAAGCATGTGCGGCATTGCCGGCATCTATGACTTCAAGGGGCCCGTTAGCCAGGAGCGTCTGGATTTTTTTACCGATGCCTTGGCCCATCGCGGTCCCGACGGGCGGGGAACGCTGCTCGACGGCCCGGTGGGCCTGGGGCACCGGCGCCTGGCCATCCTTGATATCTCGGACGCCGGGCGCAACCCGTTGTGCTATGAAGCCCCGGATGGTCGCATCCTTTGGACCGTGTTCAATGGCGAGATTTACAATTTTCTTGAGCTGAAAAGCGAATTGGAAGCCCTGGGGCATCGGTTTCATACCAAGACGGACACGGAAATAATTCCTGCCGCCTATAGCCAATGGGGCGCGGACTGCCTGCTTCGTTTCAATGGCATGTGGGCGTTTGCCCTTTACGACCCGCGCGACCGCAGCCTTTTTCTCTCCCGGGACCGGTTCGGCATAAAGCCCCTGTATTACCTGATCCAGGACGGCATGCTGGCTTTTGCGTCGGAGATAAAGGCGTTTACCTGCCTCGAAGGGTATTCGCCCGCCCTCGATGACGCGGTCGTACCCATTGTGCTCAAAAATCCGGCAGCCTACGAAGGGCGCACCGTCGATACACTTATGCGCGGTGTGCGTCGTTTGCCACCGGGACATCTGTTGCAACTGGGTCCGGACGGACGTTGTGTCGTCCGTCGCTGGTGGGAAACCGCGGATCACATTCCCAAAATGCCAGCGACATACGCGGAACAGGTGGAAGGGTTTCGGGAGCTTTTTCTCGACGCCGTCAGGATACGACTGCGAAGCGACGTTCCTGTCGGCACCTGCTTAAGCGGCGGCGTTGATTCGAGCGCCGTGGCTTCGGCCACGGCCTGGCTCAACCGGCATGTGGATCGGGACGGACTGAACCGTTGCGCCAAGGATTGGCAACGGGCGTTCATCGCAGCCTTTCCAGGCACAGTCCTCGATGAGCGCGAGTATGCGGATGAGGTTGTCCGCCACGTGGGGGCGAAACCCCACTATTGGAATTTTGACAGTAATGAGGCGATCGAACACATCATCGACACCGTCTGGTCCATGGAAGAAATTTATAACGGTGTGGCGGTCCCTCCATGGCGTCTGTATCTGGAGATGCGGCGTCAAAATGTAGTTGTATCCCTTGACGGTCACGGAGGAGACGAATTGCTCGCTGGATATCCATGGTACCTGGATTGTACCATGGGCAACCTCAACAATGTTTTGTACAACGAGTTTCACACCCTCCTTCTTCCCGCTATTTTGCGAAACTATGACAGATGCTCCATGGCCCATGGCGTGGAAGTGCGTATGCCCATTATGGATTGGCGCTTGGTGACCTATAGTTTCGGCTTGCCAGCCTCGGCCAAAATTGGTGGCGGCTTTACCAAACGCGTGTTCCGGGACGCCATGGCCGGCATCATGCCCGAAAAGAACCGTCTGCGCCGTTCAAAAATCGGGTTCAACTCACCCATGATCGAATGGCTTAATGGCGGCTTGGTCCCATTTGTCAAAAAAATTACCGCTTCAAAACAGTTTCTCGATAGCCCGCACTGGGATGGACCCGCCCTGCGGCAACGCGCGGTGGGGCTGTCCGAAGCCAAAGCCTGGACCATGGGACATTGGGGGGAATCACTCTATCTTTGGACCGTGATAAATATTGTCCTCTGGCAAATGCTTTTTATTACAAGAGAGATTGATTTGGCCAAAGGATAGGAAGATGCGTATTTTTCAATTGATGACATTTTATGAACCGTGCCTTAAGCGGTTCCATCGTGAAAATCCGCAAGTATTGTCGGCAACATATGATGAACATATTCGCGCGTTGCTTTCTGATGGTTTTTCATGTGGGCATATTATTGGACCAGCTTTGAAGCAATATGGGTATGACACAGAGGTCGTCATTGCAAATTGTCGCGAGCTGCAAGAGCACTGGTGCAAAGAGGCCGGTATCCCATTCCCAAATTGGCCTGAAGAAGCGCCCAGCATCGTCGCGCGGCAAATGGAGACGTTTGAGCCTGATATTTTTTACTGTTGCGACCCCGTTAATTACGATAGTTCTTTTGTTCGACGACTTCATTCCCGCCCATCCCTGGTCATCGGCTGGCGCGCTGCGTATATTCCTCTGCAGACGGATTGGTCGCTATTCGATCTCATACTCAGCTCGTCCCCCCTATGCCGGAAGATCGCTCTTGAACGCGGGGCCAGAGAAACGGAATATTTTTACCCTGGATTTGATAAGCGGTTCTACAACTGCGAAGTAAACAGTGAAAAACAATATGACGTCGTTTTCTGTGGTACGTTTTCCGAACATTTTGTGCAGCGAACATCCTTGTTTACAAGTCTAGCCAAGGCTTCATTACGAGACGATGCCAGCTTCATCCCAGCATTCTTTATGCATATTTCCAGCAATGCGGACAATATGCCAGCTGGAATAAGCATGTACAATCATGGGGATCGCTTCGGCCGGGCCATGTATCAGATGTTGGCTTCCGGACGCATCGCGCTTAACGCCGCTATTGATTTTGCCGAAAATATCGCCCCCAATATGCGTCTGTTTGAGAGCTCCGGGGTGGGAACCTTCCTGCTTACGGAGCGGCAGCGCAATATCCAGGCGTTCTTCCATCCGGGGAAGGAACTCGAAACCTTCGCTGACGAAAAAGAGCTTCTGGAGAAAATAGATTATTATTTAGCCCATCCCGAGAAGCGGCAAGCCATTGCCGAAAAAGGCAGGGAGCGCTGCCATCGCGATTATTCCCTGGAGATAAGGGCTCGTGCTTTTGACCGCCTCGTCCGGCGCCGCATGAATCCCGTTCCGCCGCTGTCCCTCGGCGGCATCGAGGCCATGACCCGCGCTGTGAAGCAATTCGTGCGCATGGCGCAAAAAATGCGCGAAGTTGATGTGACCTGGACCCCTCCCGCCGACGTGGTCGCGTTTGTCGATGCCGCGCTTCAAGGCGTCGCGTCCTCTCTGGCGACAGGTAAAAAAGAAATGGTCACGGAGCTGTTCGCAGCCATTCAATCCCTCGATCTCTCCATTATCGGCGTAAACTACTGCGCCGCGTTGGATCTGCTAGCACAAAATGATCAGGCAGGCGCCGCCGCCGCCCTTTTCGCGGAACTCGCGGCGTTTCCTGAAAACGACAAGGCGAGGGAACGGCTTTCCCTGCTTTTGGCGTAAGGGTCACTTTTCGGTGCTGTTTGACACAAAGAAGTGCATACTTTGCAAAAGAATCCACTAACCCTTGAGGCCGAATAGTTTCTTCCACCAAGAAGGCCGAGAAAGCCTGTTTTCGGCGTGTTCCTGGTCCGCCATGTTCCCTCTTTCGACTCTTCCTGGACCTCCTGACGCGAATTTGAGGGAGATTCTCCTGGCAGCGCCCCCTGACCTGCCGGTCTTCTTCGGACCAGTTAATTTTTGAGGGTGGCTCCTGGGTTTGCGGCTCATGCCGGCCTTGAGGCCGGCTATTCCGGTCAGCCCTGTTTTGGTCTTCTCTCGCATCAGCTTTCTCACCTGCGCATCCTTTATCATTTCAGCTGGCTACCATCTTTCCCTGAGGGAGACAGCCGCCGGCCTCCAAGGGGAGGTGGATGCACAATTCTAATTGTCGCTGATGCTCAGGAGTAATTGTCGCCGATCAGGGAGGGGGCTTGGAGCCGGTCTTTTCAGGGTGCAGGGTCAGTCCGAACTGGTTCAGCCGGGCCTTGAGTTCGGCGAGGAACCGAATCGCTTCGTTTCTGTGCTGAAAGGGGTCTGCTCACGAAACGGAAAAAATTGTACGCTAAGCCTGTTGCAGCGGCCTGAACTTGTCCGCCCGGGAATGTATCCTACGAATCCAAACCTATACGCCTCCTTTGGGGGGCTTGGTCTAGCCGACGTACACTCATAATGACTAGATCAATTCAGTGTTGTGGGGCACTTCAAATATTTTCTTCCGATCAATTGATTGTATTTCTATTGATTTTGAATCTTTTGTCTGCAACAGCTTGCGAAGATGGGCATTAAACGTTGAGTATGCCAATGTCAACTTCCCCTGTGCTGCCAATTTATCGTAGATGTGCTTATTGGCGTACCCTTTTTTTGTGCATATCGAGAATCTCTATCTGGCAAGATATAAATTCTACACGGCCCATGCATCGGGCAATGCGATCTGATTTAGTCATGGTTCTCTCCTTGTTGTTTTTTATCATATTTTACGATCTGTTAGTAGTCAATGTCAACTGATAGCAGTTTATCCGATTAGAAGTGAGCGTAACCGCTTTCATTCAAGCCTATACTAGCCGATAGTGTCGCTGACAAAAAAGGTCGAAACAACGACAGCGTGCGCGAAGGCAGGACAGGTAAGGTACAAGTACCTTCCGTCCAGCCCTGTGGGACCCTGCTTACCGCGACCGATCGCATTGTTCAGGGACTCGACCACCTCGAGTACGAGCTCGCCAATGACCAACTTTGTGATAAGGCTGGCCAGCCCGTGTCCGATCCATGCTCATGGGTGTTCACTGCGCTGGCTCGAACCGGCTATTACCGCCGGCCGAAAGGCTACGTCAGCCCCGAGGAGCAGGCCGCCAAGGATGCCGAGGCCGAAGCCAAGGCGGTGATCGCCGCCCGGCAGGCCGCCGAGCAAGCCCAATTCGAAGCCTGGAGAGATGGGCTCTCGCCCGACGAGCTTGCCGATGCCCTGCGTGGTCACCCAGGCGGCCCGAAGGATGCGTGGCTGAAGAAAATTTGGCGTGATCTCCGGAATTAATTTCGGCTTATCTTCTCCCGAAATCTCCGCCCTGGTCATTGCGCCTTCGTCGTCTTCCTCCGGTCATCCCCTCTCCGAGAAGTCCTGGGACATCTCCAATCTGCACCAGAAAGCCGCCTAGGGGGCCTCTGTTGCATTTTTTTGGCTTTTCCTGGCCTGATGTAGCCGAGTGCGCTACGGCCCCGGAAACGGCCTCCTCGGGCGTTCTGGTGGGCACCCCCGGTCAGGGGAGCGAAAATTACCTTTTCTTCCCTCGCTCCCGTTCTAGGGCATTCTCCAGCCCTGGATTTCGTTTTTGGCATTGGAGAAGGGAAAACAAACGCCATTTTTGACCTTCCAGCCGTCGCCCTGGCAGCGCATGAGCCGTTGCAAATCGCCTTGGGTGGCGAACTGATAGACTGCCTTGCCCTCTTTGCTTGCGGCCCATTTGGCCAGTTCCGGCAACTGCGCGATTTCGGCCGTGACGCCATCCTGGGCGTAGCGCCAGCCGGCATACCCGCCGGCGGCGAAGAAGAGGAGGGCGGCGACCAGGGACAGGCCGACCCACATTTTCGCCCGGTCCCGGGTTACCCTGGGTTCCTCGGTCAACTGCTGGGTGATCCGTTGGCCGGCGGCCTCGGCTTTTCTCGACGCTTCTTCCAAGGCCCTGATGGACAGGCCCACGGTCTGAAGCTCGGATTTCATTTGCGCGACGTGCTTGCCCATGGCGGCCACGTCATCCTGGTGGACGGCCACCACGTCGCGGATATTTTCGAAGATTTCCTCGACGTCTTTGTTCACGGCTACACCCCTGCCGGCCACCACTTGGTGAATTTTTCCTTGTCGGCCGGATGGCACCACCATTTTTTGTGCTCGGCGTCCCATCTCGCGCCAAGAGCCTTGGCAGCGTCTTTTTCCTCAATCGGTACGTTGAGATAAAACCTCTCAGCCGCAGATGCGGCCGAATGGGGTGTGGCACCGCCAGCCCCATGACCAGGATTTCTTGGTTTTGTTTCCTGGGACTTCATCTTGCTTTCCGCCTTGGCCTTGGCGTCATTCTCGAATTTTTTCCGGCCAATGGCTTCAAATGCTCCACTCTCGGTTCCGAGCTTTTCAAACCCGGCAACCAGGATGCCGAGAATCACGTTATCAGGCTGATCCTGCAAGCCGGCTTTCCAGACGAGTCCGCCAAGTTTCATCTTGGCGCTGGCCTCTTTTTTCCTGGCTTCTTTTCTGATCTTAGCGGCTTCCTCCGCCAGCTTGGCGCGCTTCTGCTCGATTTTTTTAAGCCGTTCCTCGGCCGTCAGCTTCGCTTTTTCAGCCATGTCGAGAGCCTCCTCAAAAATATTGGAAATGAATCCTAGACCTTAAAGATAATGTCAAGGCAGAGATGAAAAAAACTTCCAAACGGCAAACGTATGCCTTAAAGCTGGAGCCGAAGAATGAGGCTACACGCAATATATGTTTTGGCAGAGCCAAAACATTGCGCCCCACTTCTGTGGGGATAAAGCCAAAAACAAAAAGGCGTTATAGCGGAAAATGGCTTGCTGCTTCGCTGGCTGCTCGATCGTCGGGAAGTCCACAGGGACATCCGGCGTCGCCGTGGCCGCCTATATCGATCGCGATAGGTACACGCGCGACCTGACTGGTGAAACCTTTGACTTCCGAGATTACAAAACGGACGAGCCTGTGCTTGCCCGTGGTTTCGAGCTTCCCCCTGGTTCACCATCATGGGACAGGCAGCGTCTTTGGGATGCAGTGGACAAGGCGGAAATAGCCACAAAGCACTTGGCCAGAACCGGCGAAGTTCGCCTTCGCTCGGGTGCCCAGCTGGCCAAGCACTACGTCTTCGCCCTGCCAAAAGACGAGCAGATCACCGACGCTCAACGTATTGAGATGGCACGGCAGCACATCCAAGAACAATTCACGGATAACGGCTTGGCCTGCCAGTGGGCGATCCACATGCAAGCGGGCAACCCGCACCTTCATGTCCTGGTGACAACCCGCCGCCTTGGGCGCGAAGGGTTCGACAAGCACAAGGCCACGGATTTGAATCCGGACTTTGCCCGAAAAAACGGCAAAAGGTTCGTCTCGGCCCAGGACCGGATCAGCGAAAAATGGGAGGCGTTCCAAAATCGTTATTTCGAGGAACGGGAGCTGGACCTTCGCGTTGATCCTCGCGGCGTCGTGTTTCAGCTTCACGAGGGCAAGGCCCGGCACATCGAGGCGTCGTGGAAGACGGCCGAGAACGAAGCCCGACTCGAAGACGCTCGACAGACCGCGCTCGTAGAGCCTGAAACGGTCCTTGAAAAGCTGACCGCCCGGCAATGCCTGTTCACAGAGCGGGAGCTCAACGCGGTGCTCAAAAAGGCCGGCCTGGAGGACATGGCTGAGCGCGAGGCCGCGAAGCAGCGTGTTTTATCCTGCCCGGAGTGCGTGAAGCTCTATGACGGGCAGGGCCAGGAAACGGGCCTGTACACGTCCAGGCTCGTCCGGGCCGAGGAACAGGCGATCCTGGAACTGACGGACCGAAAGATGCGGGAGGCCGGTGGGCAAGCTTCAGAACATGCCAGGAGGCAGGCACTTTCCCGCAAGACTCTGGACCCGGAGCAGCGGGAAGCCTTTGACGTGATGACGGCCGCAAACCGCCTTTGCGTCATCCAGGGGCGGGCTGGGGCTGGCAAGAGCTACACCATGGGTGCGGCCCGGGACGCTTTTGAGGTCGACGGCTGGCGGGTGGTGGGCTTGGCCCCGACCAACACGGTCAGCCGGGACATGCACACGGACGGTTTCCAGGAGGCGGCCACGGTTCATGCGGAGCTTTTGCGCCAGGAAAAGGCGCGTACCAACCCGCGCAGCCGAGTCAAGGCCTGGGACCGTAAGACGGTTGTTTTCGTCGATGAGGCGGCCATGCTGGATAATAGGACCATGCATCGCCTGCTGGAGCAGGCGAACATGTCCGGCGCGAAGGTTGTCATGATTGGCGACGACGCGCAGCTGGCCAGCATCCAGCGCGGAGGTATGTACACCGAGATTCGGCAAAAGACGGACCATGCCTTGATTTCACTGGTCAGGCGGCAGAAGCAAGATTGGATGCGGCAAGCCAGCATGGATCTTGCTGACGGTAAGATCAAGGAGGCCATGGCGGCGTATCGGGAGCACGATTGCATTAAGGCATCGAAGGAGCCGATTGAGGCATTGTTACAGGATTGGAAACGGGACGTCGGGCGAAATCCAGACGTGAACCGATTCATTTATGCTGGGATAAATACAGAAGTAAACAGAATAAACGACGCATGCAGCAAGATCATGCGGGATATGGGGAAGGTGCGTGGCGGGATAACATATGATTGTGAGAAGGGGGAAAAGAAGTTTCAGCAGACCATAGGAATTGGTGACAGGTTTCAATTTAACGCCACGGCGAAGAGTATAGATAAGAATTTGATCAATGGAAATTTTGGCACTGTGCAGGAACAGAGCCAGGAGCAGATCGAGGTGAGGCTTGATAGTGGCGCGACGGTTTCTTTCAATCCGCAGGAGTACAAAGGGTTTGCTCTTGGGTATGCCGGGACGGTCTATAAGGGGCAGGGCAAAACGCAGACGGACGTCTATGCTTTACATGGAGTGACCTGGAACAGCCGGACGACCTATGTCGGCGCAACCCGGCACAAGGGCGATTTCACGCTCTATGTGGACTTCGAGAAGGTCAAGAGCTTCGAGCAGTTGACCCGGAGCATGAGTCGGAGCCAGGAACGCGCCTCGACGCTTGGCTATCTGGACGAGCGCCAGGCCGACCAGGTCAAAGAACGGAGGATGGACAGGGATGGTCCGGCCTTGATGTCGTCGGGACGGTCACGGGCAGAGGAACCTTCCCTGGACGCCCTCAAGCCGGAGGTTGATCCGGAGCGCCTCAGTGCGGCCCGCGAGGTCAGGGAACGGCAGGAACGTCTTAGCAATCCGGAGAAGGCCCGGGAGCACATCCAGGCCGAGGCCAGGGAGTTGCGGGAAAAGATCACGGCCAGAGACAAGCACAAGGCCTCCATGGATAGGATGCAGCCAGGAAGCCTGGATCATCGGGCGGCCGTGAAGAAGCTGGGTAGGCTGGAAGGAAAGGAGCAGGAAGCGGACATGGCCTTGAGGAAGTCTTGCAAGGAGCTTGTGGCGACGCTTGGAAAGCAGGTCGTTAAGGCTGAAGTCGCCAAGGTTTTCGGTTTTGAAAAGGCTGGGAACGTCATGCAGCGGTGCGGTCTGGAAAAGGCGGTCAAGCACCATATCAAAGGCATGGACTACAGCCGCTAAGCTTCATGTGGCATCACGCTCGAAGCGTTTTGCGGACCTGGCCGAGTTCCTTGCAGCCTACGGGTAGATCTTGTGCTCGGGATGCGGGCCGCTGGTCTTGGGCTTCTGATAGATAGCCATCAGCCCCATTTTGCGCATCAGCCGCCGCACACGACCACGTCCGACCAAAATGCCCTGGTACTGCAAATGCAGGCGCATCTGACGTGATCCATAAAAAGGTGTCTCCAGAAACTGCGTGTCAATGAGCCGCATCAGCTCAAGGTTCGTGGACTTCTCGCCTTTGCGCTGTCGGTACCAAGTCGATCTGGCCAGTGCGAGCATATGGCACTGTCGACAAATACTGAGTCGGGGATGCTCGCATTCGACCATCCCACGCCTTCGCCCGCGACTCACCGTTTGGCGAGGGCTCGCTCTAAAAAATCCTTTTCCACGGTCAATTGACTGATCTTGGCGTGGAGTTCACGGATTTCGGCCGCGGCATCCTTCTGTACGTTAACGGCCTTCCCGGAAAAGGACGCCACCATGCCTTCCTTGGCCTGACGCTTCCAACCGGCAATCATCGTCGGATGCACATCGTACTTGCTGGCCAGCTCGGCCAAGGTCAACTCGCCGGTCAGGGCCTCCAGAGCCACCTTCGCCTTGAACTCCGCTGAAAACTTCCGTCGCTTGGACTTCGAAAACCGTCCTCCTCGCTTGAGGACTATAGCTTAACCGACTGTCCAGTTTTCCGCGACCACCTCAAAGTTTTTTATATTCTGTTGCCTTTATGTCTTGATCTGTTAATTGTTGCCGGGAGGCTTTTACAAAAACAATCCGTTCTGGATGCCAGAGGCCAAAAACTTTCGCCCTCGAAATTCCGTAATAGTCCTGGAGTCTTAAAAAAGAAGTCCTGACGATTTTCTCATAATTTTGCCTTTATGATTGCCCTAGATGTCCTCAGAAGTAACCTTTTTTTGCGGAGTTACTGTATTTATTGGTCAATAACTATGCATTAACGGCATAGTTTTGTTAAGCATTCTCGACGTTATGGACAAACTTCAGGGCCTACGAGTTTTTCAGGAACGAAGCACGCCCCAGTAAGGAACATAACATGGCCGAAGAAATTTTAAAAACCTCCCCATACGCAAATTTTGCATTTATCAGCTACTCCAGAGAAGACACTCGCAACGCCCGGTTCTTGCAACAAAAACTGGAGGGGTATCGTTTTCCCGCCGATCTTGTCGCACCCGACCACCGCCCTCCGGACAAAAAATACCTGCGCCCGGTCATTCGCGATAAAAGCGATCTTGAGGTTAATAGCGAGTCATTTTGGGAAGATATCAAGAGCAAGCTGGACCGGTCGCGCTATCTTGTCGTGTTATGCTCTCCGAGCGCCGCACTAAGCGAATTCGTGGCCAAGGAGATATGCCACTTCCTGGATAATCCGGAGAGGCGCGAGCCCATCCTGCAAGTCGTTCCCGTGATCATCGCGGGGAATCCCGGGGCCGGCGATGAGACCGAGTGCCTGCCTCCTCCCCTGTTTGAATGCAAGGAGCAGATTCTCAGCCGAAATCTGCCGAGCATGCTCCGGGATGGCGATGAAAAAGAGTCCCAGGCCTGGGAACGAGGTCTGATCCAGACCATCGCTTTTTTGCTCCATATGGACCTGCCCAAACTGACCAACCGCTACCAGCAGCAAAAACGCCAGCAATTTCAGCGAATCATCGGTGCGGCGGCCGTCTTGCTGCTTGTGTTCGCAGGCATCGCGATATTGGCCGTCTCGGCCGAACATAAGGCTACGCAGACCCTGGCCCAGGCGGATTTCCAGGAGGCGAGCCGACTGCTCGACGACGACCAACGCGAAGCCAGCATGGCCTTGGCCTATCTGGGCAGCAGCCTCAGCGTTTTTTCCAACGCGCCGGCCCGGGAACGACTGTACGGGCTGCTCTTGAACCGGTCCTGGCTTCTGCATCGTGAAACCAGTTCCCTGCGCGCTGCTGACGGCAAATCCATAGGGCAGGTTTCGCCGCGGCTCGATCTCGTCGCATCAGAATTGGGCAATGCGAAGGCGAATGAATCAGCATTACAACTTTGCACCATATCGTCCAACAACTGCACCGTATTGCAACAGAGTGAAACACCAAAGATCAAGAGCCGCATGTTCACCGCTAGCGGGGACGCCTACGCGGTGATCAGCGACACACCCCCTCAACGGTGCACGGTCTGGTCCGCATCGGACGGCCGGCGCATTGGCGGATTCGATCTGCCCGAGGGCTCAAGACTCCTGAAGCTCTCCAAAATGGGAACAACGGCTGCCGTCATGCTGCCGGATGCGTTGCTCAGGATCGTCGCCGTGTCGGATGGGCGGACCCTGCTGGAGCTTCGGCCAGGCGCCGGCAACACGTGGCTCCAATCGTTGGATATATTAAAAGAGCCGCAGCTCGACTTTGACGCACTCGGGACGCTGTTCGTGGTGGCGGAGTTCTCCCAAGAGCATGAGGATGAAAGCCAACCCGACGAGGATTTGCATTCGCGCAGCTCCGCCAGGAAGTCAACGTACCGCATTCGCGCCTTCAGATTGCACGACGGCAAGGAACTGTTCGCTACGGAAGCGGCCGGGAAGCTGGACGAAATCACCTGCTCCCCGGCCGGCGGACATGTGGCGTATGCAGCCTCGACGAATACGGCCAACGGGTGGGAGTTGACCGTCGAGCCGCTGCAGGATGGGCTCACGGGATGGCGCCAACATCTCGATCACGGTCTGTCTCGCCTGGAGTTCAGCCCCGACGGGATGCGAGTGGTCGCGGAAGTACATGGCCAAGACATCGGCGCTGGTCACACGCTGCAGGTCCATGACGCATTCTTCGGCGGCCCGGCGCAGACGACCATGCCCTTGCAAAGCCGATTGATGGGCTGGGCTTTCAGCCATGATGCGCGTCGCTTGGCCATCCTCACCATGGAGCCAGAACTGCGCATCCTGAATATTGAAGACGGCCGTGAGGTTGTCGAGCGGCTTCGCCCGCAGCGATCCGCCAAGAGACTTGCGTTCACACGGGACGACGGCTCTTTGCTGGTTTCGTCCGCGGATGAAGTCAACACCTACTTGCTGCAAATAAGCCCCGTCGCACCCCGCAGGATTGAGACGAACGATTGGCTGGCCTTTGTAGACGCGGCGGCCATCAATGATACGCATCTCGCCCTGCTGGAGTCGGACGCCAAAGCCGAAAGCGTCATATATACAATTCCATTCTATTTCTCCTCCGGCCAAGCCGCCCGGCCTGCGGCTGTCGACTCGCAGGCTTCGATTGAGTCAGAAGATCCAGCCAAGCCGTTGCGCCTGGATGGTGTCGCCAATTGTCTGTCCATCTCGCCCGATGGCCGCCTGGCCGTGGTTGGGACCGGAAACCCGTTAGCTCCCGAGGAATCGGGACGGGCTTATCTGTATCAACTCGATGCCGCCTCGGCTGCAACACCGGGCAAGTGGAAGCTGTTACAGGCCATCGACACCGCAACGGCGGTCATGGAGGCCCAGTTCAGCGAGGACGGCTCGCTGTTGGCGCTTATGGGCTCGTCGTTGTCGAAAAAGGCCTCAACGCTGTGGTTGTATGATACGGCAAATCAGACGTTTCTTCCCGAGTTCATCCGGCACGACGGCCCCATCAATGCCATGCGGATGAGCCGGGATGGAACGCGCATCGTCACGGGCGGATCCGACTATCGCATGCATCTGTGGAATGTGAAGCGACGTTCCCTGATCGGCAGCGCGAAATGCAACTCTCCGCCCCGGGTTGTCGATATGGCGGGTAATGGTTGGGTCGCGGCCGGCGCCCGATGGCCTGGCGCGCAAGGCGAACTCGTCGTGCTCAAGGCCGACGGCTCCGAGGCCTGGGACCAGCCCCGGCGATTCAACGCCGGCATTACGCATGTGGCCTTCGATCCGACGGGCGAACTTATCGCCGTGTCCATGGACAGGGACATCGAGATCCTGGATGCTAAAACGGGGCGACCGCATGCGAACACCATGACATACCCGCATCCGGTCGTCGCTATCGGCTTTGCTCCTTCCGCATCCAGATCGGCCCTGTGCGTCGCCTATACCAACCAGGGGCCTAACAACGTGACGTCCATCGACTTTCTGGATCCGCGCACTGGACGCAAGATGGGAGAGTCCTTGGAAAATGGCGGCGCCTTTCGTGCAATGAAATTCCTCCCCCATGGCTACGCCCTCTCCTTGACGACACACGCGGCGGTGCTCTCGCCGCCTCCGCCAGCAGCCGTCGCGGGCGAAAACGTGGACTTCCTCGGCCTGACAGCGCAATTGGGGGGATGGAAGCTCAACGAATGGCGAGCGCCGGAACCGTACCGAGCTACTGCGTCGCCGAGGCCGGACAGGGGCACGTCCTGGGGACGAGTCTGGGTCTGGCTGAATACGCCTGCCCAGGAGCGGACCATCGAGCCCGAGTCCACGGTGAAGCTCCTGGACCGACTCGACGCGCTCTCCAAGGGCTCGCGGAATGATGTCAGGAGCGCCCTCGACATCAAACCCGATTTTGCGCCTGCTTTGGCCGAGTACTGGTTGCAAGCCGCCCTGGAGGCCGCACAACAAGATTTCATGCGGCCTGTAAACAATAGATCGGAGGAGGAACAATACCAACGAGGAATGGAGTGGAAGATCTTCATGGCTGAGGCGCGAGGCAGTATTTTGGGTACAAATCCAAGAGCCCTGAGACTTGCCGACTTCCTGACGCAGGAC
Organism: Solidesulfovibrio sp. C21; assembly: GCF_047785625.1. NCBI lineage: Bacteria > Pseudomonadati > Thermodesulfobacteriota > Desulfovibrionia > Desulfovibrionales > Desulfovibrionaceae > Solidesulfovibrio > Solidesulfovibrio sp. C21. The sequence goes on along the minus strand of NZ_JBLODY010000007.1, from coordinate 44,112 downwards.
GCCTGTGAGAAGCAGCCCAACTCGGCTGCGGTCTGGCGATCCCGGGCCACATTTCTGCGCTTGGCCGACCGCATGGAGGAGGCGGGGACAACCCTCGACCGCGCTCTAACGCTTGCCCCGGATGATATTGAGATACTCAAGCAAGCAGCCTTTTGGCATTTTGATCGCAAAGAATTCGTTGAAGCGCTCGCTTTGATGCATCGTGCCTGCGATTCCGTACACAATACCAAGGCAAGTTCGCTGGAATCAATCTGCTCGCTGGGGATGCTTCGAGTGGAGATGGCAGCCAAATATCGTGGTTTCAATGGGCTGGAAGAAAATATCCAATGGATTCTCTCGGAGTTGGATCGTCGCATTGGGCTGCACCCGGACGTAGACATTGACGACGAGGGGGCTAAGCAGCTTTCTCAGGTGTCAGGAGAAATAACTCAACTTTTGTGTCGTTTTTATGATGGCCCCTCTATTGCTTTGGCAGTCAACCTACATTTGGCAAATTCTCTTAGCAAAGACAAGCTAACCTCCCGCCAACAATTATACCTAGGATACATATTTGCCAATGCTGCTTGTAGCGCATTGCTTTCTATAGAAATCAACACCGCAATAACACTGGGAAAAAAAGCATTACAATTGGCTAGCGGTGAGCCTCCAATACGGGCTGCTCTAGCGCATGCGCTCCTTGCCGCAGGGAACGTGGCCGATGCCATGGAGATATACAACGCCATGCTTAAACTGGATGACGAGTACGCGGGAAGTATATCCTGGTCGCTCTATCAGGACCTCCTCCTCTTGCAGAAAAGAGGATTGCCTGTTGCCGGCACGGAATCCCTCCGCAGGCAATTGGAAAAGAAGCTGGCCGCCAAACTCAACAAGGGCGTAACCGTTGTCAGCGTCCAGGACGACAGCCAAGCCGCAAGGCTGGGCATCAAAGTCGGCGACCGCATCATCCTCTATGATAATGAACCAATTCTAGATATCAATGAATTTGCCTGGGCTCGAGGGATTGAGCAACTTGAGGCCGTGGATGCGCCGCGCACGATAACTGTCGTTCAGGATGGCAAGGAGAGAAAAATTCAAGTCCATGCAGGCCTGTTGGGTGTCGGGCTGGCGAGATAAGCCGAGCGCTCGTCCAAGCCTTGGGGAAATTCGGACGCATCGACAAGACCCTGCATTCGCTGACCTACCTTGATGACGAGGACAAACGCCACAACACCTTGCTCCAGTTGAGCCGCCACGAGCGGATCAGCTACCGCGACCGCAGCCTGGATATGGCATCTCCAAGGCCCCCGCCAAGGCAGTGGACCCCAAACCTGGCTAACCAGCATCCGCAAGAGGCCAGCGATGCAAGAGAAAACCCCTCCCACCACACCGTTCGTTTTGCACGTCGGCGTAACCGGACACCGCGAACTCGCCGCTGCGGCCATTCCGGCCATTACCCGGGCCGCAACCGACATCTTGGACGCCATCCGCCTCAGCGTCGCCGCCCACTACGCCCATGCGCCAAAGGGCCTTTTTAGCACCTGCCCCCCCATCCTCCGCTGTCTGTCCCCGCTGGCCGAGGGCGCGGACCGGATCATGGCCCGTCAGGCCCTGGAACTGGGGTATGAACTCCAAGCGCCGCTGCCCTTCCCGCGCCAGGAATACGAAAAAGACTTCAAGGAGGATGCGTCCAAGCAGGAATTTCGCGAACTGCTGAAAAAAACCACGGCCGTCTTGGAACTCGACGGCACACGCGCGGCCGAGGACGACGCCTACTTGGCCGCGGGTCGCATCGTACTGGAACAAAGCGACCTCATCATTGCCGTCTGGAACGGCGCCGAAGCCAAGGGACGCGGCGGCACGGGACAGATCGCGGCCGAGGCTCAATCCCGGGGCATCCCCATGTTCGTGGTCAACCCGGTCGATCCAGCCACCGTCAAACTCTTGGCCACGAACGTCTTGGACCAGTGGCACACGGACCTCGACGAGGCTCTCGGCCACATCCTGCTGCCGGCCTCATGCCAAATACGCCCCCCTGCAGCGTCCCACTGTGAACGCTTCGTGGACTTTCTCATCGGCGGGACTCCCACCGGCACGAGCCCGCAAGAGTATTTCGCCGAAACCTGGAGCCGCCCCAATCTCCTGGGTGGCTTCCCCGCTTGGTTCGAAAAAACGCTCGCCCGTCAAAAGCGGCCAGGGGCTTCCGGCGCTCCCCCACCCGCGTCGGACAGATGCCCCTGGTGCAACGGCCTCGGACAGAATCTGCCCCAGCCCGGACAGATCACCCGCACCTTGGACGAGCACTACAAATGGGCCGACCATCTGGCCATCCATTACGGTTCGCGCTTCCGCGCCCTGGGGCTCCTGCGCCACCTGCTCATGGCCATGGTCATCATCGGCCTTCTCATCGGCTTTAACGTCGAACCCCTCGAAGTCCTGGGGTTTAGCCTCCAGTTCCTGGGGTTTGCGGCCATCCTGCTTTTGGTGCGGATCAACAGACGGGGAGATTGGCACCAGCGCTTCCTGGACTACCGCTACATGGGCGAACACCTGCGCCACATGCCCTATCTCGTCCTGCTTGGCCGCGTGCCGGCGTTTGCCCACGAGGGCGCGGACGCCTCTTGCACCAAGGAGAGCTGGCCGGCTTGGCATCTGCGCAATGTGGCCCGCCAGGCCGGCTTGGTCCATGCCAGGATGGAACCATCCTCGCTACAACAGTATTGCAAGCTGCTCGACAGCAACGTGATTGCCGACCAGATAAACTTTTACGCCGAACGAAGGCAACGCTACGACACGATCTCCCGTCGCCTGGAACAATTCGGGACAGGTTGTTATATCGCGGGCCTTTTGTTCATCCTCCTGCGCGTCGCCGTGTTTGCATGGATAAAAGAAGTAACGCCGCTGTGGGACGGGGCCATGGGCAGCACCCTTCGCAGGCCGCTCAGCGAAATCGCCTTGGTCATTCCAGCCGTCGCATCCATGACCTTCGCCATCCGCTCCCAAGGGGAATATATAAGGCTGGGCATGCGTTACAAACGCATGCTGGAAATGCTCGAACAAAAACATAAAGCCTTGCAACGCCTTGCCCCCCTGACCAGCGCCAAACTCGGTGATTTCGCCGAAGATCTGGCCGGCCTCCTTTCCAGCGAAGTTTCAGGCTGGCACGTGCTGGTCAAAAGCAAGGTGCTTAGCCCCTACTGAGACGCCATGGTCGCGGTTCGGCAGCTGTTCGTTTTAAGGTACTGATAGGGGTCGCCTCAGAAAACGGAAAAAATCGTACGGTAAGACATTGGCATGGGCCGTCTGGAAAACGACCGTTTTTTTGCCCAACGTCAGACAAATTGAAATTATTACTCGACTTTCGGACATCGACTTTAAATAACGGCAAAATACAACCGGCTGAAATTGATTTAAATTTTTCTTGAAGGACACTTCCTGCCCCTGTACACTGTTGTTACCAAGCACCAGAGCGCAGAGGAGGAAGTGCCCAAATGGAAAATACGGAAATCCTGCCTGGCTTTCAAGTGACAAAAGAGAGTCTAGTCAATAAAATTGACTTTTTTTTGACACAGTCAACCTAAACAGGCTTGCGTCTGCTTGTGGCATTTCCAAAACTAAAGGCGTCTCTGCAAAGAAATTGCTCATGATGCTTTTTACATTGCCATTTTTAGGAACAAATATTTACCGAGCCATAGTACGCAACGCTGACTGTGAGTTCGGCAAGGACGCGGTTTATAACTTCCTCGGGTCGCACCGTTTTAGTTGGCGGCGGCTACTCCTCATGGTTGCCCTCAAAGTCTCATCCATGCTTGGCGCACTGACGACCAAGGACCGTGAAACCGTGCTCATCCTCGATGATACGTCTGTGCATCGCCCTCGAGCCAAGAAGGTTGAACTCCTCGCCCGACTCTATGACCACTCTGAAAATAAATTCCTCAAGGGATTTAGAATGCTGACACTCGCTTGGTCAGACGGAGCCAGCCTCGTTCCCCTTGATTTCGCGCTGCTTTCTTCTGCCAATCCGTGCAACCGTTATCAGGGCATCATCAAACAACTGGACAGGCGCACTTGCGGAGCCAAGCGTCGTCGGGAGGCTGTGACCAAGTCCACGAGCCTCCTTGCACCCATGGTCCAGCGAGCGCTTGAGACCGGGATCAAAGCTCGATACCTGCTTATGGACAGTTGGTTTGGCATGCCTGCCGTCATTGCCTCCCTGCGTCACCTGCTCCCGGTCATCTGCATGGTCAAGAGAACGCCAAAAATCCTCTACGGATGGAGTGGGAAGCGTCTCTCGCTTGATGGAATCTATCGGGAACTCAAAAAACGCCGTGGGCGCGCTAAAATTCTTTCCAGTACCGTGGTTACCATGAACGACGGCGAGGTAGCTCGAATTGTTTTCGTCCGGGATCGTCGGAAGAAAGATTGGCTGGCCATCCTTTGCACAGATATCAATCTTTCCGAAGAGGATGTTGTCCGCATCTATGGCAAACGATGGGACATTGAAGTCTTCTTTAGAACGATAAAGCAGTTTCTAGAACTGGAAAACGGGAGCCAGGCTAGAGACTTTGACACTCTTATTGCCCACTCGACCATCGTTTTCCTCCGCTATATATTCCTTGTCCTTGAGCAACGCCGAGAAGCTGACCCTCGTTCCCTGGGTCTCCTCTTTCACGCCTGCTGTGAGGAAATGCGTGATGTGACCTATATCGAATCCTTAAAACGCATTATCGAGCTTGCAGCGGCAGAAATACTACCGAAACACCCCGCCACTGCAGACATTTACAACGCCTTGGCTGAAGCTATGATCGGCCAAGCGATCCAATTTTTCGGCCTAACAGGCTCAATTTGTCAAAGATCTCAGGCGAATGCCGCCTAGCAGAAACTCCGAAAGTCGAGATTATTATTTTTTTTTGAAAATAAACTCAGTCAAGAAACCTTGCCAAATGGGAACGGTGCTCCACGTCGTAGCTTCTCTCTTATTGGGCCTTTCTGAGGCGTTCCCGAAGTGGTGCGACGAAGATCTACCTGGCCCTGCCCGTTTTCGTCGATTCTGGGGCCGCTGTGAGCTTCTGAGGAGACATGTCCGAGCCTGCTGCCGAGTGTTGCCAGTCTCCGCACAAGCTTACCGTACGATTTTTTCCGAATTCTGAGGGGACCTACTGGGCCGCGTGCTACCGGCTCCCGGCTAAGTTTCCATAACGCCCGTTTCGGGTCATCTTCTCCCCAATCATCCCAGGCCCTTAGCCTGACCAGACCGCAGCGATGCGGCCCGGGACGCCTCCCGCGTGCGCCCAGCGCATACGAATACGCCTTTTCGTATGTAGCCCGCGCACGTTTTCTGTTCTCAACCAACACGATCAGACAGGGATCGCGACCTGGCTCTTCAGACGCAAAAAGCTCTCGGGCGTCACGCGGGTGATTCAACTGATCGAGGCTTGCCATTTAGGCAAGACAAGATTATATTTTTATATAATCCTTTTTTTGGAGGTACGCCATGCACACAACCAATCTGAGAAAGGTGGGTGGATCCATCATGCTGGCCGTTCCGCCCGCCATTCTCGACCTGCTGCACCTGCAGGCGGGCTCATCCGTCGGTCTGGCCGTCGAGAACAACCATTTGGTGGTAAAACCGACACAGCGCCCACGCTACACTCTGGACGAGTTGCTCGAGCAATGCGACGCTTCGGCCGAAATCAGTAAGGAAGACCATGTCTGGCTGGATAACAGGCCGATCGGCAGCGAGCTGTTGTGATGGAGCGAGGCGATATCTACCTCGTGTCCCTGGACCCGACTTCAGGACACGAACAACAAGGAACGCGGCCTGTTCTTGTGGTGTCTCCATCGGCCTTCAACCGGCTGACGAGAACCCCGGTCGTGCTGCCAATAACCAGTGGCGGAAACTTCGCCCGAACGGCCGGCTTTGCCGTGTCGCTCATGGGAGCTGGGACGAACACGACGGGTATCGTCCGCTGCGACCAGCCGCGCGCCATTGACCTCGCCTCACGCAACGCCCACAAGCTGGAAAGCGTGCCGCGGGCAATCATGGATGAGGTGCTGGCCAAGCTCACACCGCTCTTCGAGTGATTCGATTTACCCACAAGGATAAAGAAGGAATGGTCAGGACGTCTTTTCGTCCAGTAAGCCTTCGTGGCGAATAAAGCTTATGATTTCAGCAAGGCCAACCCCTTCCTTCAGGTTGCTGAACACGAAGGGACGATCACCGCGCATCTTTTTGGCGTCGCGCTCCATGATCTCCAGCGATGCGCCGACGTGGGGGGCCAGATCGATCTTGTTGATGACGAGCAAGCTGCTTTTGGTGATTCCGGGGCCGCCTTTGCGCGGAATCTTGTCCCCGGCCGAGACGTCGATCACGTAGAGGGTCAGGTCGGCCAGATCCGGGCTGAAGGTGGCACTCAGGTTGTCGCCGCCGCTTTCAATGAACACGATGTCCAGGTCGGGAAAGCGCGCGCACAGGGTGTCCACGGCGGCCAGATTGAGGGAAGCGTCCTCGCGGATGGCCGTATGCGGGCAGCCGCCGGTTTCCACACCCATAATGCGCTCGGACGGCAGAACCGCGCAGCGGGTGAGGAATTCGGCATCCTCGCGGGTGTAGATGTCGTTGGTCACCACGGCCAGCTCGTAGTCGTCGCGCATGGCCAGGCACAACCGCTCGAGCAGCGCGGTTTTCCCGGAACCGACCGGGCCGCCCACGCCGACGCGCAGGGCATCTCTCTCGAACATGGTCTTACTCCTGATTACGATCGGAACAAGCGCACCCGCTGGCCGGCGTGCCGCAACTGAGCCAGGGCGCGCCCCGGTGCGTTAGCAAAAAAAGGCGCGTCCACGCCGGCCAGGGCGGCTTGAACGGCGGCCGCCACCCGCTCGGTCATGGCCGCCAGAATGCGCTGGCCGGCCGTCTGCCCAAGGGGCACGAGCTTGACCGCGGCCATGGTCTGCTCCTCGGTGAGCACCCAGCCAAAAGCGAGCAGCGCTTCGCGCGCCGTGGCACCCCAGCCCGCCCCGGCCAGGGCGAAGGCGCAGGCGTAGGTGGCGTCGCCGCCCTCGGCCAGCAGGCGCGCCGCCGACCGGGCCAGAGGCGTGTCGGTCTCCGCGGCCAGAATCCTGGCCAGACTGCCGCCGAGCTGTCGATCCTCGGCCCTGGCCTCGGCGTTGTCCCGCCAGGCGAGGAGTTCTCGGCTCGTCTCCAGAGCCGCGTCAGCGTCCCCGGCCGCCCAGGCGGCGTGCATCCGGGCTAACGCCGGCAGATCCAGCGAGGCCATGTTCGCCTCGAACACACCGGAGAGCCAGGAGGCAAACGTTGCCGCATCCCGTACCCAGCCGGCCTCCACGGCCCACTCCAACCCCTGGGAATAGGCAAAGCCACCAATCGGCAAGGCCGGGCTGGCCAGACGCAACAGGCGCAGCAGGGCTAGGGAATCCATGTTCCCCCTACGCCGCCCACGGCGGCGTCGAAGACGAATACATAGGCCCCGTCCTCGGGCTCGAACGGCCCGCGCACCGCCTCCGGCAAAAAACCCAGGCCACGCAGCATGTCGTCGAGCACAGCATCGGTCGGATAGCTGATGCAGCCCGGTTCGATCATGATGGTGGCATGGCGGTTGCCCAGGTGAAAGGCGGCCTGGGCCAGCAGGACCGGATCACCGCTCCGCACGACGCTTAACGCCTCGTCCGCGGCCGTGATGACCGCCGACCGGCCGTCCCCGGCGACCACGCGGTCGCCGGCGCGCAGGACCGTTCCCCGGGGCAAAAAGAGCGCCGCCTCGAGGCCGGATTCGGTCGCCACGCGTTGCCGGGTCTTGCGGCGAGCCTCGTGATCCAGCCGGATGGCCTCGCCCAAAGCCGCTCCCGCGGCCTCCCGAGGCGGCAGCACGCGCACATATGTCACCATGCGCCCCGCCTCCCCTTTACGGAAGCCCGAAGGGCAAAAACCGCCGGCCGCCCAAGCCCTTTCCCGCGCGCGCCCCTGTCCATCCCGAACACCCCCACGCCCTCCACCCTTAAAACAGGAAATAGCGCTGGGCCAGGGGCAGGACCTTGGCCGGCTCGCAGACAAGCCGTTCTCCATCAGCCCGGACCTGGTAGGTCTGGGGATCAACTTCAATGACCGGCAGGGCGTCGTTTAAGACCATATCCTTTTTGCGCAGTCCCCGGCAGCCGGACACGGCCGACACGGGCTTGCGCAACGCGTAACGCTCCCCGACGCCGGCCGCCGCCGCGGCCTTGGACACGAAGGTCACGGCCGTATGGGCCAAGGCGTTGGGGAGCGCCCCGAACATGGTGCGGTAATGCACGGGCTGGGGCGTGGGGATGGAGGCATTGGGGTCGCCCATGGGCGCGGCGATGATCATGCCGCCCTTGATGACCATATCGGGTTTTACGCCGAAAAAGGCCGGATCCCACAGCACGATGTCGGCCAACTTGCCCGGCTCCAGGGAGCCCACTTCGCCGGCGATGCCGTGAGCGATGGCGGGATTGATGGTGTACTTGGCCAGATAGCGCCTGGCGCGCAGATTGTCGTTGTCCCCGGTCTCGCCGGCCAGGGGACCACGTTGGACGCGCATCTTGTGGGCGGTCTGCCACGTGCGGATGATGACCTCCCCCACCCGGCCCATGGCCTGGGAATCCGAGGCGATCATGCTCATGGCCCCAAGGTCGTGCAGGATGTCCTCGGCGGCGATGGTTTCCCGCCGGATGCGCGATTCGGCAAAGGCCACATCTTCGGGAATGGAGGCGTCCAGGTGGTGGCAGACCATGAGCATGTCGAGATGCTCGTCAATGGTGTTGACCGTGTAGGGACGCGTCGGATTGGTGGAGGACGGCAGCACGTTGTCCACGCCGCAGGCCTTGATGATGTCCGGCGCATGGCCGCCGCCCGCGCCCTCGGTATGGTAGGCGTGGATGGTGCGGCCCTTGAAGGCGGCCAGGGTGGATTCCACGAAGCCGGATTCGTTGAGGGTGTCGGTATGGATGGCCACCTGGACGTCCTGGCGCTCGGCCACGGACAGGCAGCAGTCGATGGCGGCCGGGGTGGTGCCCCAGTCCTCGTGGAGCTTGAGCCCCATGGCTCCGGCCGCGATCTGTTCGTCCAGGGCCTGGGGTTGACTGGCGTTGCCCTTGCCCAAAAGGCCGATGTTGACGGGCAGGCTGTCGGCCCCCTGGAGCATCCGGGCCAGATGCCAGGGGCCGGGGGTGCAGGTGGTGGCGTTGGTGCCGGCGGCAGGCCCGGTTCCGCCGCCAAGCATGGTGGTCACGCCGGAATAGAGTGCCTCCCAGGCCTGCTGGGGACAGATGAAATGGATGTGGCTGTCAATGCCGCCGGGGGTGGCGATGAGGTTTTCGCCGGCGATGATCTCCGTGCCCGGGCCGATGATGATGTCCACCCCGGGCTGCACGTCGGGATTGCCGGCCTTGCCGATGCCGGATATGCGGCCGGCCTTGATGCCGATGTCAGCCTTGACCACGCCCCAGTGGTCGAGGATCAGGGCATTGGTGATGACCGTGTCGGCGCACTCGATGTCGGGCCGCTGACTTTGGCCCATGCCGTCGCGGATGACCTTGCCGCCGCCGAATTTGACCTCTTCGCCGGGGATGGCGAAATCCTTTTCCACTTCGATGACGAGGTCGGTGTCGGCCAGGCGCACCTTGTCGCCGACGGTGGGGCCATACATCTCGGCATAGGCCTGACGGGTGATCTCAGCCATGACGCGCCTCCTCCACGGGCCCCATGATCTTGCCGCCGAATCCGTAGACAAGGCGGTCGCCGACATAGGGCACCAGGGTCACGGTACGGCTCTGGCCGGGCTCGAAGCGCACGGCCGTGCCGGCGGCGATGTCCAGCCGACGGCCCAGAGCGGCCTCGCGGTCGAAGCGCAGGGCCTCGTTGACCTCGTAAAAATGAAAATGGGACCCGACCTGGACCGGCCGGTCGCCGGTGTTGGCCACTTCCACGCGCACGGTCTCCCGCCCGACATTGAGGGCTACTTTTCCCGCAGCCACAATCATTTCTCCGGGTATCAAGGTGAGCCTCCAGACATTCCTGCTTACAGAATGGGATTATGGACGGTGACCAGCTTGGTGCCGTCGGGAAAAGTCGCCTCCACCTGGATTTCGTGGAGCATTTCCGGAACGCCTTCCATGACGTCGTCACGGCCGAGAATGGTGCGGCCGTATTCCATGAGCGCGGCGACGGGCTGTCCGTCGCGGGCTCCTTCCAGGATGGCGGCGGTGATAAGGGCCACGGCCTCCGGATGGTTGAGCTTAAGCCCCCTGGCCCGGCGGCGTTCGGCCACGAGGGCGGCCGTGAATACGAGCAGCTTGTCTTTTTCGCGTGGCGTCAGGTGCATGACTCCCCCTCGCCTGTGGTTATTAGGTGTTCCAGATGCGCGGCGGACACGGGGGCAGGCCGACCACCCGCGTGCGCCAAAGCGCCCAGGCCGCGCCGAACTGGCGTTTGGCCTCCCAGGCGTCCCGTCCGATGTAGCGCCCGACGAGCAGGCCGTCGCAAACGCCGAAGGCGGCCGGACCGGGGCCGACCGCTTCGGCAAGCCAGGCCGCGTCCCCCTCGGGCAGCCCCGCGCCCATTGGTGCGGTGGCCCAGAAAAGTCCGCACACCCTGTCGCCGCCAAGTCCCCAGGCGGCATCGAGCATGTCCGCGCCGCCGTGAAAATGGCAGCGGTCGGCCAAAAGCGGCCGCCCCTCCCGGACAAGGCGCAGGCCCTGGCCGAAAAAACCCGACGCAAAGCCTTCCCCCGCCGCCGCCAGTCCCAGGCAGCAAATCTCCCAGCCGGCAAAGGACGCGTCGCCGGCAAGCTCGACCAGGGTTTCCTGCCTGGCGCGCGCGGCGTCGTGCACGATGGTTTCCTGGGGCAGCCATTCGAGCGAGGCGCCGTCGGCCACGGCAAAGCGCTGGTCAATGACGGCCTCGGCCCCGGCGGAGCGGTAGATCTTGGCCGCTGCGGGCGTGGTGACCAGGGCCCGGGCCCCTGCCTCCACAGTCAGATCGAGGCGCAATCCGTCGCCGCCGACCACCCCGCCTGGCGGATGCAGCACGTAGACATGGCAGACTCCGGGGCCTTCCGGATAAAACGGGCGCTGCACGCAAAGCGGCCCCTCGTGCCGCCGCCCGGCCAGGACCGTGCGGCCGGCACGGGCGGCAAAACACAGGTCGAGCCGGGCCCGCCAGCACGCGTCGCACGTCTCGCCAGCATCCGCGTCCATAAAATGCCTACACCTTGAGATGCTTGTTGATCAGTTCGTCGTCCAAGGCGGCCATGGCCCCCGAGGCCACGATGCGGCCCTTGTCCATGAGCTGGAAGGTCTTGCCGAGTCGTCGAGCGATGGGAAGTTTCTGCTCCACCCACAGCACGGTCAAGCCCATTTCCCGGTTGAGCCTGGAGATGACGTCGCAGATATGGCTGATGATGTTGGGCTGGATGCCTTCCGTGGGCTCGTCCAGGATCATGAGCTTGGGATCGCAGGCCAGGGCCCGGCCGATGGCCAGCTGCTGCTGCTGGCCGCCGGACAGGTCGCCGCCCTGGCGGCCGAGCATGTCCTTTAAGACCGGAAAGAGATCGAAAATGAAGGGTGGGACGGTCCGCAGGCCGTCGCGGCGGCCGACCAGCCCCACCCGGAGGTTCTCCTCCACGGTCATGCGCGGGAAGATGTCCCGGCCCTGGGGCACGTAGCCGATGCCGTTTCGGGCCCGCATGGGCGCCGAAAGCCGGGTGAGGTCCAGGCCGTCGAACAGGATCTTCCCGGAACGCAGGGGCAAAAGCCCCATCAGCGCCTTGAGCAACGTGGTCTTGCCCACGCCGTTTCGGCCCATGAGGCACACGCAGTCGCCGGGCTCCAGGGTCAGGTCGACATCCCAGAGGATCTGGCTGCCGCCGTAGGCCTGGGACAATCTCTCGATACGCAACACGTCAGGCCCCCAGGTAGACTTCGACCACGCGCGGGTCGTTTTGGACGAAATCCATGTTGCCCTCGGCCAGCACCCGGCCCTCGTGGAGCACGGTGACACGCTGGGCGATGGCCCGCACGAATTCCATATCATGTTCGATGACCACCACCGTGTGCCGGCCGGCCAGGGATTTGAGCAACGCCACGGACACGTCCAGCTCGTGCGGCGTCATGCCGGCGGCCGGCTCGTCCAGAAGCAGCACCTGGGGCGCCTGCATGAGAAGCATCCCGATTTCCAGCCACTGCTTCTGACCGTGGGACAGGAGCCCGGCCGGACGACGGCGCTCGGCGGCAAGGCCGATGGTTTCCAGGGTCTCGTCGGTGGCCTCGCGCAGCGCCTTGGTCTTTTTGGCGAAAAGCGTGGGCCGCACCCCCTTGTCGCAGGCAAAGGCCAGTTCCAGGTTCTCGTCCAACGTCAGATTTTCGAAAACCGTGGGCTTTTGGAACTTGCGTCCCACGCCCATGCGGGCGATTTCCCATTCGCTTAGATCCGTGAGCACCAAATTCTGCCCCAGCACCACACGGCCGGCGGTGGGCTTGGTCTTGCCGGTAATGATGTCGAGCAAGGTGGTCTTGCCGGCCCCGTTGGGACCAATGATGCAGTGCAGGCAGCCCTCGTCCACACACAACGACAGATCGGTCAGGGCATTGAAGCCGTCGAAGCTGACGCTGACGTTTTCCACGTACAAAATGACGCCCGAATCCGAAATCACCGCCTCGGGCTTGGCGTAATTGACCGAGCTGACGCTTTTCATGCCCTGGCCTCCGCCCTGGAAGCGGCGTCGCCGCCCCCGCCGTCGACGGACTTTTTGCGGCCGACGGTCAAAAGCCCCAGCAGGCCGCGCGGCAAAAAGAGCGTGGCCAAAATGAAGATGGCGCTCAGGACGAACAGCCACAAATCCGGGGCCAGGGCCGTGAAGACGCTCTTGGCCCCGTTGACGGCGAACGCGCCGAGGAGCGGTCCGGCAAGGGTTCCCCGGCCACCGAGGGCCACCCATATGGCGATTTCGATGGAGTTGGCCGGAGCCATCTCGCTGGGGTTGATGATGCCGACCTGGGGCACGTAGAGCGCCCCGGCCACGGAGCACATAAAGGCCGAAAGCGTCCAGACGAAGAGCTTGTAGCGCAGGGGATCGTAGCCGAGAAACATCACCCGCGACTCGGCGTCGCGCACGGCGGTCAGCACCCGGCCGAGCTTGGAGGCGGTCACCGCCCGGCACAGCAGGTAAAAAAGCAGCAACACCAGTCCCGAGCAGAGGAAAAGCCCGGTCTTGGTGGCCGGTTCGGCCAGGGAAAAGCCCAGCAGCCGCTTGAAGTCGGTCAGGCCGTTGTTGCCGCCGAAACCGGTGTTGTTGCGAAAAAAAAGCAGCATGGCCGCATACGTGAGCGCCTGGGTGATGATTGAGAAGTACACGCCCTTGATGCGCGAACGAAAGGCGAAAAAGCCGAAGATGAGCGCCAAAAGGGCCGGGACGACGAGAATGACCAACAAGGCGAACCAGAAGTGGTCAAAGCCGAGCCAGAACCAGGGCAACTCCTTCCAGTCCAAAAAGACCATGAAGTCCGGAAGCTTCGAGCGGTAGACGCCCTCCCCGGCCATGGCCCGCATGAGATACATGCCCATGGCGTAGCCGCCGAGCGCGAAAAAGAGGGCATGGCCGAGGCTTAGGATGCCGGTATAGCCCCAGACGAGATCCAGGGCCAAAGCCAGGATGGCGAAACACAGGAATTTGCCCAGAAGCTGGACCATATAATTGGGCAGGTGCAGCGCCGCGCCTTCCGGCACGGCCAGATTGAGCACCGGCGCGACCACGAAGACCAGCGCCGCCAGGACGAAGGTGACGGTCCAGGCCGTACGGGATTGCAGATTCCATACTTGGCGAAACATGAAAGGCTCCTTGGGCTCAGTCCGAAGCGCGGCCCTTGAAGGCGAAAAGGCCCTGGGGACGTTTCTGGATGAAGACGATGACAAGCGCCAGGACGATGATCTTGCCGAGCACCGCGCCCATGAAAGGTTCAAGCGCCTTGTTGATGACGCCAAGGCCCAAAGCCCCGACCACGGTGCCGATGAGCTTGCCCACGCCGCCAAGAACCACCACCATGAAGGAATCCACGATGTAGCCCTGGCCGAGCTCGGGTCCGACGTTGCCGACCTGGGTAAGCGCCAGCCCGCCCAGCCCGGCGATGCCGGAGCCCAGGGCGAAGGTCCACATGTCGATTTTCCAGGTGTAGATGCCCATGGCCTTGGCCGTGTCGCGATCCTGGGTCACGGCCCGCACCTGCAGGCCGAGCGTCGTGCGGTTGAGCAGAAACCAGCACAAAAAGACCACAAAGGCCGTGAAAACGATGATGGCCAGCCGGTTGTAGGTGAGAGTCAGGCCGGAAACGACCTCCAGACCGCCGGAAAGCCAGGAGGGATTTTGCACCTCCACGTTTTGCGCCCCGAAAAGGAGGCGCACGGCCTGGATCAGGCCCAGGCTGATGCCCCAGGTGGCGAGCAGGGTTTCCAGGGGGCGCTTGTAGAGAAACCGGATGATGCAGCGTTCCAGGGCCATGCCCACCAAAAACGGCACGGCAAAGGAAAAGGGAATGGCCGCCAGCAGATAATAATCCACCGCGACCGGAAAATAGGCCCGAAAGGACTGCTGCACCATGTAGGTGGCGTAGGCCCCGAGCATGAGCATCTCGCCGTGGGCCATGTTGATCACGCCCATCAACCCGAAGGTGATGGCGAGTCCCAGGGACGTCAGCAGCAGCACGCTGCCGAGACTCACCCCGAAAAAGAGGTCCCCCAGCCGGCTGACCACGGCGGCCTTGCGCTGTAGGGAATCCAGGGCGGCCTTGGCGGCCTGGCGCACCCGCGGGTCGGCCGCGCCCGGATCGTCCTTGGCGGCCAAAAGCTGGCGCAGGTTGGAAACGAGCGCGGTGTCGCCGGACTCGCTGATGATGCCGATCGCCCGCAGCTTGCGGGCCGGATCGGGACTGCCCAGGTTGAGTTGCGCCACGATCGTCCGCAGCACCGCCTTGACCTGGGGATCCTTTTCCTTGGCCAGGGCCGCCTCGACGGAGGACAACTGCGATTCGGACGGCGACGACTGCAACTCCTGGGCGGCGGCCAGCCGGACCGACGGATTGGGGTTGGCCAGATTAATCTGGGCGACGGCTTTCTTGACGGCAAGACGCACGCGGTTGTTGACCAGCGGCGGTTCCACGTGGTCCACGCCCGCCACGACCTTCCCGGAAGCCAGGTCGACGGCCTGTCCGCCCTCTTTCCCGGGCAGCATGACGCAACGGCCCCCGGCGTCGGCCCCGACGCGGTAATCGAGCAGCGCGCGCAACGTGGCCACGTCCCTGGGCGCGCCCGAAGCGCCCAGGCGGTCCACGGCCTCGATAAGCTCGGTCCGGCTGCCGGCGCACAGCCCGGCCAGTCCCGCAGCCTCGCCCCCCTGCCCCCGCGCGGCCGGCGCGACCGCGGCCAAAAGGACCACAACCACGGTCAATTGCGAGAAAAAACGCAACATAAGCACTTTCCGGGAGCGGCGCCCGCCTATGGACGCCGCTCCGCTTCCGGTTAATTCACGTTTAGTACTTGGGCTTTTCACAGTTGCCGCACACCCACGGATAGGTCCAATCCGCCGTCTTCTTGGCGCTGTCCGGAATATAGCGGCTCCAGGGTTCGGCCCGGATGGGGCCCTTGGTCTTCCAGACCACCTCGAACTGGCCGTCGGGACGGATCTCGCCGATGACCACGGGCTTGTGCAGGTGATGGTTCTTCGCGTCCATGACCACGGTGTAGCCGTCGGGGGCCTTGAACTGCTGGTTCATCAGGGCCTGGCGCACGGCGTTCACGTCGGTGGTGCCGGCCTGCTTGACGGCCTGGGCCCACATGTTGATGCCGATGTAGGTGGCTTCCATGGGGTCGTTGGTCACGCGCTTGTCGCCGCCGGGCAGGTTGTTCTTCTTCACGTATTCCCGCCACTTCTTGATGAAGGCCTCGTTTTGCGGGTTCTGCATGGACATGAAGTAGTTCCAGGCGGCCAGGTGCCCGACGAGGGGCTTGGTGTCGATGCCGCGCAGTTCTTCCTCGCCCACGGAGAAGGCGACGACCGGGATGTCCTCGGCCTTGACGCCCTGGTTGGCCAGCTCCTTGTAGAACGGCACGTTGGAATCGCCGTTGATGGTCGAAATGACGCAGGTTTTCTTGCCCGCCGCAGCGAACTTTTTGATGTTGGAAACGATGGTCTGGTAGTCGCTGTGGCCAAACGGCGTGTAGACTTCCAGGATGTCGGCGTCGGCCACGCCCTTGGAATGGAGGAAGGCCCGCAGGATCTTATTGGTGGTGCGGGGATAGACGTAGTCCGTGCCGAGCAGGACGAAACGCTTGGCCTCGCCGCCGTCCTTGCTCATGAGGTACTCCACGGCGGGAATAGCCTGCTGGTTGGGGGCCGCGCCGGTGTAGAAGACGTTGTAGGAGCACTCCTCGCCTTCATACTGCACGGGGTAGAAAAGCAGCCCGTTGAGCTCCTCGAAAACGGGCAGCACCGACTTGCGCGACACCGAGGTCCAGCAGCCGAACACCGCGGCCACCTTGTCCTTGGTCAAAAGCTCCCGAGCCTTTTCCGCGAAAAGCGGCCAGTTGGAAGCGGGATCGACCACCACGGGCTCGATCTTCTTGCCGAGCAGGCCGCCCTTGGCGTTGAGTTCGTCGATGGTCATCAGGGCCACGTCCTTGAGCGAAGTCTCGCTGATGGCCATGGTGCCGGACAACGAGTGGAGGATGCCCACCTTGATGGTGTCTTCCGCCCGGGCCGGACGCGACGCCAGCACACAGGCAAAAACGGCCAGGCAAGACAACAAAGCCAAAATTCGGTGCCTCAAACCCATACAATCTCTCCTTCTCGTTACGTGTTGCGGCGTTCCCCAACAGGGGCGGCCATAAACCACGGCTCCGGGCGTTTTCGGGCAACGATGCCGCCCGGCGCCAATCCCCTCTCTCTCGACGTTATCTCTGTCCGGCGCGCCTACTGCGCCAGATGCAGGGCAATATCGGCCCGGGCCGCCGCCGCCGCGATATGGCGCCGCATGGCCCGGCGGGACTTCCCCGGCGCATGAAGCGCCAGGGCCTCAACCAGGGCCTCGTGCTCGGCCACCACCTCCTCGGTCAGGGAAAGCACGGGCGGCTGGTTTTCGATCAGCTGGGAAAGGGACGGGGCCAGGGACTTGGTGAAAAACGGATTGTTGGCGGCTTCGACGATCTGATGGTGCAGCGTGCAATTGAGGCGGACGAGCAAGGCCGCATCCCCCCCGTCGAGGGCCTCGCGCATGCGCGAGGCAAGATGCTTCAGATCCTCAAGCTGGGCGTCGGTGGCGTTTTGCGCCGCCAGCCCGGCCACGGCGGGCTCCACCACATAGCGGAACTGGTACATCTGGACCAGCCGGGAGGGGCGCTGCAGCGCGTCGGCCCGCGCGCCCCGGCAATCCTCCCCAAGGGACCGGTCCGCCGTCTCGCCGGCCAAATAAATGCCCCGGCCGGGGCGGATGCGCACGCGGCCCAGGGTTTCCAGCGCGACCAGGGCCTCGCGCACGGTCGGCCGGCTCACCCTCAGGCGCGCGGCCAGCTGGCGCTGGGAGGGCAGCCTCTGGCCAGGGGCCCAGTCCCCGCTATCGATCAGGGCCAGGAGCGCGTCCATGGCGCTCTGATCGGGGACTTGCGGGCTGCCAGCCATGCCGTCGTCTTGCGGGGTATTGGAGCCTGTCATGTGCTGTCTCAAAATTGTCGTCTCTAAAAAAGGAACGTGTTTTCACCAAAACGCGACATCAAATTTTAACGAAAACGTACTTATGTCAATACCGGTCTTGCCGGTCAGACCAGATTTGGCGTTTTCCGGTTCACGCGCCGCGCGCGCGCCTTTCCCGACTGCCGCCAGGGCGCGCCATAGGGACGGCGCGACACGATCCTGGTCGGGAGCGAAGGCCGGCCGCAACAAGTCGTTCGCATAACTCGTTTATTTTAAGCTTATTATAGAAAAGACATGCTGCAATGACGGCATAAGCCGGACTGCAGGGCGGGAGAGTCCCCGGGGCGAAAATAGGCAGGAACCGAGAAAAAAGGCACGGCCTGCCGCTTGGCAGGCGTTTGGGAGGAAAGGGCTCCAGGCGGACTGATGGGTTCCGAGACGAGGCCGGGGCCATGCACAAAATTGTGCCCCCAATGCCCCTGGCATGGTTTTTTATCGCTTTCTATCCCAGCCGACTAACACAATCGTCACGCTTCACCCACCTAAAATCGACAATTTCGTATTTTATCTGTAACAAAATTGTCGGTTTTACCTCGCCCCCCTCGACGAACGCGCCGCGCCTTCGCCTGCCAGTGCCGTGCGTAATCAAGGTATAAGCCCCACTTCTGCCAGTCGTCTGCCCGGCGTTTCGTGAGCCGCGTTCGGCCTGTTTGCCGACAATTTTAATACATTCTTTTATTTCAAATAATTATCGATTATATAATCGCGATTTTTTGTTCTTGTGATCGCCTTTTTGGCCACCGTGCCGCTAAGAGCGGGCCCCGCACTTGCAACAAGCCGGGCCGCAACGAAGCGCTTAGCCATGAGTTTGTCCTGGATTAGAAGCCGTTGCCAATCTCCAGCTTGACTAGGTAGTTCTTGGTAGTTAAAAAGACTATAAAGGAGGGTGTCATCATGCAGACGCAACCTCATACAACACCTACGAGTATTAAACTTCCCGTCGAATTGCGGGATCGGCTGCAAAATCTTGCAAAAGTTCGGAAACGCACTCCTCACTCACTCATGATTCAAGCACTTGAAACGTATGTAGCCAGAGAAGAACAGCGGGAAGCCTTGCGCCAGGAAGCCAGGGCCGCGCATGATGAATTTATGCTGACGGGTCTGCATGCGACTGCGGAAGAAGCGGACGCTTGGCTTGCTGAACTGGAAGCGGGAAACGATGTGGAGCCGCCTCAATGCCACGTTTAAAACTGGTGTGGTCACCTTCTGCGCTCCTGGGAGTTCAGCGGGCCTACCGTTTCCTTGCCGAAAAGGACAGAGACGCCGCGCAGGCCGCAGTGGGAACCATCAGGAAACACGCTGCTATTCTGAAAAAATTTCCAAGCGCCGGCCGTCCGGCTGAAGATTTAGACCCGGAACACCGAGAATTGCTTATCCCGTTCGGCGTGTCCGGGTATGTGTTGGTCTACGAGGTTTACGCCGAAATTATCCTGGTGCTGGCCGTGCGCCACCAAAAAGAATCCGGGTACTAACAGCCGAGGCTCGGTCCCCTGCGTTCTCGCTATCGCTCTAATAGGTTCGTTTTAGGGATTTTTTTTCTTAGACATAATGGCTGAAAGGTCAGCTACCCCCGGCGTTGCCGGGACTTGCAATGTGTGAGCCGCTCAAAGAAGCTTAATATTGAGGCCGCCTGAAGGCAGCTATTCCGTTGCCGGCTTTAGCTGCTCAAGCCGAGTGATGACTTCTCCGCCTCTGTCCTGGAGAAGCTCGTCGCGACACTGGAGCGGTTGACATGAATGCGGTTCCTGGTTGTGCTCAGGTCTTTCTCGTGCTCGGCGACACGGATAAAGATCCTTGCGTCTGCCCCATGGTCCCGCTTATCATGGGACATGCGCGTGGTTAAGCCCTACAGCTTTCAAGCCCCTCCCTGGCGTCGGCAAGCGCTGTCTTCTCCCCGCTGGCAGCAGGTTCCACTTGTCCAGCACCCCTGGCAGCCTTGCTCGCTCGATCCATACGAATGGCAAAGGGCTTCTTGGAAATTGACCGCAACCCAGGACGACGAGGCATCCCATGAACGAAGAGATCTTGCGCTCGGTGATTCTCCGCAGCCAGACGCTCAAGGAGATCATGGAGCGGGACATCCAGGCCCTGATCAACCTGAAGCCGACCAATCTCATCGGGGAAAAGGAGATGACCTCCCTGATTCAGATGGCAAAAGACGAAAAGGCCGGAGTCGAAGTACGAACGATCAATGAGCGCTGGAAGGTCTGGGCCGACAGCTACTCCCGGGTCTTGAACAAGTTTTCCATGCTGCAGGAACGCTACGGCGACCAGGAAATCCAGGAGTTGTTCGACAAGGCGGAGGACTCGCTGCAAAAAAAGGACTGATCCGCAAGGGACGCTCCGGCCTCCGCGAGCACTTGGCGGCAACCCGCTGGCTGCTGGGGGTGGAGCCGTTGCGCGAGGTCCATATCTTCATGGACGCGGCCGCAAAGAGATATCGTGGTGCCGGTCATCGCTTGATGCACCACGATATGGCGACGGCTGATATGTTGGCGACATATTACGGTAAGTTTGATGCACAGCTTTCCATCCAGGCTTCCCGTGAGGTGATCTTGCACATTGCCTTCGACCGGGGCTTGATTCAAGCAGAGGATGTGGCCCTCATGCGCGACTATGCCCGACAGTCCAAGAAAAAATCCCCGCCATAATGCTTTGGGGCTTGAGACTCTGCAGGAAGAGAGGAACCTACTTAAACGGTACGGAGCAACGATGCCAGATCCAAACGGAGGACGGGAGAAGGGCCAGAGTTTGCGCCTACTTCTTTTCATAGGATTATCTGTCAAACTCTACTTGAATTTACACCACCTCCGTGGACTTTATTGCCGGTTCGGGCGTCCCGTGTTCCGACAGGCAGAGGCTTCATTGCGATAGAGACGGCCGATGGGGGTATCCGCCAGAAAGGTCAGCGGGATCTGTTTGCTAAGCGCCTCAATATCGCGGGGATTTTGGGTGAGGATATAATGGGAAAGGATGCCTCGCTCTTTGTGCCAAGGCGTATACCGAAATTGTTTTGGTCCATTTTGGGCATAACGTAAAATTTGGAAGGCCACGCCAGCCGGGATAGCGGTATAGGCGGGGGGAAGTCCGTTATCCAGGGTCACCACCGTGTTGCACCAAGGATCGACTCCCGGGGTATAAGCCAATAAGGGGAGCAGCGCTTGGCTAGTTTGGGTCACTGTTTGACGAGTGGTAGTAGCAACGGTATCGTAATCAGGTAGTGTCCACTTTTGAAAGGTCTGCAAGGCCATGGGGGCTAGGCCGAGGAAAAAGACCAATGCTACGGGTACAGCCGGCACAGGCATGTATCGCGCCGTGACCAAATAACTCATAGTAAATACAGGCAGCAGGATTTTCGCACCGATGCCACCCAGGCTGACGTAATAGTAGCAAAAACACAGCAGCAGTAACGGCACCATGGTTGTCAGCAAAAAAAACAGCGTAAACCGCAACTTTTTCCGGCAAGCGGTGTCGTCTCTTGGAAGGAAGACTAAGCGTAAAGAAAGGGCCAGGGCGTTTATGACCAGGAAAGCAAGGTAGACGTAAACGATGGCGTCCGTGAACGTCGGTTGGCGCGGGGCGAAAATGGTTTTGGCGTTGGTCGTGATCAACGTCCATAGCGGCCGAATATCGCCTTTTAGTGCTTCCAGGTAAACCGGCAGGCCAAAGGCCGAGCCCGGAAAGGGCTCGTAGGGATAGGGCGCCATGAAAAGATTGTAGAGCACATATGTGGCGGCGATGCTGGCCAGACAGGCCAGCCCTCGCAGGGCTGTCTCGCGACCGGGCCACCGCTGCACGTCCTTGGGCGTGAAAAAGAGCGGCAGGAAGACGAGCCCCCAGCTGTACCGCAGCAGGGCGGCCAAAAAAATGACAATATACAAGACGGCAAACCAGGTCCGCCTGGCTTGGGGCGTGGCGGCCTCGAAATGACGGATAAAAAGCGCCGCAAACAGAAATCCGCAGGCGATATGCACACCTTCGGGACTGCACCGGGCGATATAAATAAAGAACAGAATATTGGTCAGCAGCAAGGCTCCGGCCCAAATCTGGAGCCGAAAGTCCTTGCGCAAAAGGAGCACGAAGCCGGCCAGCCCCAAACTCACCGCGCTCAGACTGAAAATTGTCCCCGAAGCCAGTCCCCAACCCACGAAACGGCCGATGATCCCGAACAGCATTGGGAAAAAGGCGCTGTGTGCGCCGAATCCGCCGAGCCCAAGACGCGTGGCCGGGGCGACCAGCTCCTCGAAACCGTAATATCCGCCCCGAAATCCCACGGCGGCATAAGTAGCGATTTCATGCCAATAAAAAGTGAAATCCCCATCGCCAGGCAAGGCGTCGGTGATTCGCGCGCCGCAATAGATATGCAGCAGTCCGGCCAGAAGGAGCCAAGGCGCAGCGACCAGCGTCAGGGCAAAAAGCGTCCGGCCAAGGATCGCCGGCAGGCGGGCTAGAAAAAAACGGCTGGTCCCAGATGCCAAAGCTGGCTCCATTTTCCCGTCAGGACGATGAGGAAATGTTCGTCGAACTCTTTTGGGCTATAGCCATAAGGTGCACACCGTAAATCCAGAATAAATTGCTGCCCCATTTCTGTCCATTTGCCGTCCGTGCCGTGCAGGGCGAACAGCCGGCGGCGATACGGGCCATCCTCGGCGTAGACAGTGACAGCGCTGTCCTTTCCCGAAACCCGGGGGTAAAAAATGACTGTGTCGCGGTCTTTTTTAACCGTTACCCGCACTTCCGTCCGGCGGTCGGCCGCCGATGTAAAAAAGCTCCAGGGAGTGCCAGGCTCCGGCATATCCCGCACGGCTGCGGCGTCCGGTAGAGTGACCGTCTGCAGGACATTGCTGCAGGAAAGAAAGCGGATCTTGCCGGTGGTCTGTGACCGAAACGGCGCGATGAGCGTACACAAGACGCTGTTGCTGAAATCAGCGTAAAACCGCGTGGCTCCGAAAAAACAAGCCACGAGCAAAGCGACCAGGGCAAACAGGCGAAGCTTGCTGTCTTGTCCAAGCATGCTTGTGTATGCTCTTGCCATAGCTCTTAGGCCTGGGCGGCCATTGTGCCCAGCGGTTTGGCCGGTACGCCTCCGACGACCGTGCCGGGCGTGACATCGCGACGGACCACCGCACCGGCGGCTATAACCGCCCGGTCGCCAATGGTTACGCCGCCAAGGACTGTGGCCCCGGCTCCGATCCAGACGTTATCGCCAACGACAATGGGTCGGCCGGTATATTCCTGTTCCAGGGTGGCCAGATCATCTCGGCGGAAATCATGGCCCCCGGTGACGAGGATGGCGCCCGGACCGATCAGGACGTTTTGGCCGAGGGTCAGGCCGCCGCGTCCCGAGGCCAGGACGGCGTTGATGCCCACCCAACAGTGCGGCCCAAGGGTGATGCCCTCGCCGATCATGGCGTTGGAAACATAGGAGCATACGTAGGCTCCGCGCATGATCCGGCAGCCGGTGGCGATGGTGATGGCCGCACCCGAGGCATGCACGCGTACGCCCCTGTCGATGTAGACAGATGGACCCAGGGCAATGGCGTCCATGTGGAAAAACTCCGCTCCGGCTTCGACAACCGGCGCGCTGGAACCGCGAGTGAAAAGCGGCCGGTAGAGCACATGGCGCACGACTATGCCAGGCAGCCCTGGTAAAAAGCCCGCCAGCCACTGGGGAAGCTGCTCCAGCACATAGCGCCACGGGCTTTTGGCCCGGGTGCGGAGGTAGGTGCCAAGCGCCTTGGGACCGCTGGCGTCCATATAATCGCGCAGACGCTCGGTCACGTTTTTTTTGCCTTCTTGCCCGTTGACGTGGCCAGCAACGCATCTACCGGTGGAAACCACAACAACAATTTTTTCATGTCGCCCTTGTTTCAAAGGCATCTCGGACTGTCAATGGCCGGCACAGCAAGCGGGGAGTGTGTTGTCTGGCGTCGGCCATAGTGCTATGGACGGCCCCTATCCGAAGGGTCAGAGATTTCATTCCGCCCCTGAATGTGACGCGTCTTTTTAGGCTCCACGATGTTGTCTCGGGCCGGACGCGAGTTTGAGGTTTCATGAAAAGCGATATCCTTTTTCGCGAGGCCTTTCGCGACCGTCGTGTGCTCATTCTTGGCGGCCTGGGATTTCTCGGCTCCTCGCTGGCCTTGCGGCTCGTTGACTGTGGCGCCACGGTCACCTTGGCCGACGCCATGATCGAGGAATACGGCGGCAATCTGCGCAATATCGCCCCCGTGCGCGATGCTGTGGTCATCAACTTCTGCGACATCCGCGACGCCGCCGCCATGGACTGGCTCGTGCGCGAAAAGGACTACGTCTTTCACAGCGCGGCCCAGGTCTGCCATTTAAAAAGCCTGTCCGATCCCTTTCCGGACATCGACATCAACATCAAAGGCACGGCCGTGGTCATGGAGGCCTTGCGGCGGTTCAACCCCACAGCCAAAGTGATCAAGCTCGGTTCGCGCGGCCAATACGGCTCCGTGCTGCAACTCCCGGCCGGCGAGGAGACCAAGCCCGAACCCAAGGGCATTTACGAAATTTCGCTTTTGGCCGCCGAACACATCATGCGCAGCTATCACCGCAACCACGGCATCCGCTGTGTGCTTTCGCGCCTGACCAACATTTACGGCCCCCGGGCCCAGATGCGCCACAACCGCTTCGGCGTGGCCAATTGGTTCATGCGGCTGGCCATTGATGGCGATCCCATCCCCATTTTCGGCGATGGCCGCATCAAACGCGACTTTCTCTACATCGATGACTGCGTGGACGCCCTGCTCCTTTTGGCTGTCACGCCCGAGGCCGAAGGCGAGGTTTTCAACATCGGCCATGACGCCCCCTCGGATTTCTTGACCCTGGCCGAAACCATCGTGGCCCAGGCCGGAAGTGGCGAGCTTACGTTCACGCCTTTCTCTCCGGAGCGTAAGGCTCAGGAGCCAGGCGATTTTTATACCGATATCGGCAAGATCAGCCGGGTGACCGGCTGGCGACCGAGCACGGCCCTGGCGGACGGCGTGGCCGAGACGATCGCTTATTATCGCGAGAACCGGGAGTATTACTGGTGAGCGCTCCGCAAGACGTTTTCGTGCATCCCCAGGGCATCTGCGAAACCGACGCCGTCGGCCCGGGCTCACGTATATGGGCCTTTGCCCATGTGCTGCCCGGGGTGGTCATCGGCCGTGACGCCAACATTTGCGACTTCGTCTTTCTCGAGGGCGGTGTGGTCCTTGGCGACCGGGTTACGGTCAAATGCCATGTGGCGCTTTGGGAAGGCGTGCGCGTGGGCAACGATGTCTTTATCGGCCCGTCGGCCGTATTCGCCAACGACCGCTATCCGCGCAGCAAGCGCTACCTCCCGGCATTGGCCACGATTCTCGAGGACGGCTGTTCCATCGGAGCCGGCGCGGTTCTTACGCCGGGTGTCACCATCGGAAGCTATGCCATGATCGGGGCTGGTGCGGTGGTTACCCGCGATGTGCCGCCTTTTACCTTGGTGGTCGGCAATCCGGCCCGCCCGGCCGGACTGGTGTGCCGCTGCGGCGGCAAACTTGTTTCCTGCAAGGAAGGACTGCGATGCAGCGTTGGCGATTGGACCGGCGACGCCCCCCACGCGGGCATGGTCTGCCGCGCGGCAAGGCCGTTATGAGAAAGGCTACCCGGCATCCGGCCGACAAACGCCCCCGACTGGCCGTGGTCGTGCCGGTCTACGGCAACGAGGGGAGCCTGCCGGAGCTTTATCGCCGCATCACCGCCGCGGTGATCGGCTGCGGGGTGGAGCTCGTGCTCCAGTTCGTCAACGACCGATCCCCGGACGGATCGCAAGCCGTGCTGGAGCGTCTCGCCGCGTCGGACGCGCGGGTGCGAGTGCTGCTGCTCTCGCGCAACCACGGATCCTTTACCGCCATCGCCGCCGGCCTGGCCCAGGTCGCCGACTGCGACGCGGCAGTGATTTTGTCGGCGGATCTCCAGGACCCGCCGGAGATGCTCCCGGAGATGCTGGCCTGCTGGCGGAGCGGCAAGAAAGTTGTGCTCTGCGCCAGACGGCGGCGCGAGGACCCGGGCGTTTCCAAATTCCTGGCTCAAACGTTCCATACGCTCTACCGGAAATTTGTCATGCCGGAAATGCCGCCGGGCAGCTTCGACTTTTGTCTCATTGACCGCTGCGTGGCCCGGGTGATCCTGCAATCTTCGGAGAAAAAGGCCAGCCTTATCGGGCTGATTGTCTGGGCTGGTTTTGACCGGGCCATACTCGAATACGACCGGGCCGAGCGTGTCCACGGCCATTCCATGTGGACGTTTGGCAAAAAACTTTCGTATGCCTTCCATTCGGTGGTGGCGTTCTCCTCGTTTCCGCTACGCGCCTTTGTTTTGCTGGGGCTGGCCATGTCGGCCTTCAGTTTCGTTGGAATCGTCTACGTGTTCACAGCCTCCATGCTCGGCTGGATCACCACTTCGGGGTGGGCCTCGGTGATCGTCCTCGAACTGGTGATCATCGCCGTGTTGTTTCTGGGATTTGGCATTCTGGGCGGCTATCTTTGGAACAACCTGGAGCAAACCCGCAAACGGCCGCTTTTCATTGTCGACAAATCCATCGGCGGTTCCCGGGGCACTGCCCCAAATCACGGCAACCGGAAGCGGCATCCGAGGAAGTAGGTCAACAACGCTGCCGCTGCATCTCGTTGAAGGGGATGGCCAAAATCCTGGCCGCCTCCTAACTGTACCGCTAACAGCCCGGCCAAACGGGACCACCTCATTGGCTGCTGTTTCCCTTGCGATATAAATAAAAGCTTGGTAAAATTAATTCAATATTTCTATAAGATTTTCCATTAATCCGACGGGCTGATACCACTGCCAGGACTTGGGATTGTCCCGTGAAGGGCTTTCAGGATAATTCTTCAAATTATCAAACGGGGTATCTAGAGGTGCTGGAGGCGACGACTGAAATCAGGATGCCGCGCTCGGCATATTTGGACCAACGGACCAAATGGATAGTTACGTGCGATGAATCCTCCCTATTTTGATTCTTTTTCCAAGGGCTATGTAGCGATCCATAAGGCTAGCCTAGGGATCGCCGGCAGTCGCCGGGAATATTTCGGCGCACACAAGGTCACAACTACAGCTGCGGCCTTGGCGATGCAGCCGGACCGTATCCTGGAGTTCGGCTGCGGTGTGGGCTCTAACCTGCCACATCTGCGGGCCTGCTTTCCAAAAGCTGCGCTTTTTGGATGTGACGTTTCTACGGCTTCCTTAGAGGAGGCGAAGGCCGTTGCTCCGGAGGTTTCTTTTTTCGACATCGCGAAACCGAATGACTTGCTTCAATGGAGGGGTTCCTTTGATCTAGTCTTTATCGCCAATGTCTTTCACCATATCCTCCCACAAGAACGGGATGCTTGGCTGGGCCAGATCGTTCCGGTTTTGCGGCCGCAGGGGCGGCTAGCGTTTTTTGAGCACAATCCCCTCAATTTGCTCACGCGTTATATGGTTTCGCGTTGCCCCTTCGATGCCGAGGCTCACTTGCTTTCCCAGGTAGAGGCCACCTGCCTGCTACGCCGGGGTGGACTGGTCGTCGACGAAACCAAGTTCCTCTATCCATTTCCATTCCTGGCTCGTGCATCCAGACTAGCTGACCGGCTGCTGTATCGGCTTCCCCTCGGTTTCCAATATTTCATCATCGCCTCTAAAAATGGCGAAGTATAGGACGCAAAGTTTAAGCACAATGGATATGATCACGCCAAAACTCTCTGTCGTCGTCCCCTGTTTCAATGAAGAAGCGAACCTTGATGAACTTTACAACCGCATGACGGCCATTTGCAGTGCGGCGATGGAAGGAGATTACGAACTGTTGCTCGTCGATGACGGTTCGAGTGATGCAACTTGGGAAGGTATCGAACTCCTTGCCTGTGGCGATCCCCATATCCATGGCATTTCTCTTTCGCGTAATTATGGCCATCAGTTGGCGCTAAGCGCCGGCCTGCAATGCTGCCGGGGAGATCTCATCCTCATCATTGACGCTGACCTGCAAGATCCGCCGGAACTTTTACCCATCATGCTCGAGAAAATCGACCAAGGGTACGATGTCGCGTATGGCAAACGGCGTAGCCGGTCGGGGGAAACCTTTTTCAAGAAGGCCACGGCTACGGCCTTTTATAAAATTATCAACCGGTTAGTTTCCATCGATATCCCAGTGAATACAGGCGATTTTCGCCTCATCACACGCCGGGTCCTCAACGCGCTCCAGGCCATGCCGGAGCAACATCGTTTCATTCGCGGAATGATCGCCTGGATCGGTTACCGACAGATTGCCATTGAATACGACCGCCAGCCACGTTTTGCCGGGTCGACGAAATACCCCCTGCGTAAAATGATTAACTTCGCCTTCGATGCCATTACATCTTTTTCCATCGTGCCGTTGCGGCTAGCCTCCTTGCTTGGCTTCGCCGTCGGATGTGTCAGCCTTGTCGGCATCGGCTATTCCTTACTCGGCTGGCTGTGTGGCGAAGCCCTTCAGGGTTGGACGAGCACCATTTTGGCGGTGCTGCTTCTCGGCAGCGTTCAACTTATCACCCTCGGAATTTTTGGTGAATATCTCGGCAGGCTGTATATGGAGTCCAAACGGCGTCCCCTATTTTTGATCAGCAAGCGCACATCATAACCGATAAGCGTGTTGAGTGACTCTGACAGCCGCGATCCCGACATGGTCGGGATCGCCTCCCCCCCCGTATCGGAGGTCTCTGTGACAGCATCTATTTCCAAGTCCTTGATCAGCCTTGTGCTTGCCTGTGGCATGCTGCTGATGTTTTTTTTCGTTTTGCCTCATCAGCAAGCAGAGTCCGGCAGCAGCCGCTTCCAGCATATGGAGCGGGTCATTGTGGAAATGGACGCCGGCAACTTTATGCAAATCGGCAAGGGCATTTCCATCAACGGGCACTTGTACGAAGACCCCGGGATTGGCGCGCTGGCGGTGGTGTACATCTGGACGGTCAAGACATTGTTACATCCTGGCTACGTCGCCAACTGGCACATCGTCTTCGGTATCCAGTTCGCGATCTACGCCGCCGTCTTGGCGCTTTGTTGTCTTGTTTCTGACGCGCTCATTTTTATTGGCTTCGCGCTTGTTTCCATTGGGGCATCTTTTCTGTTAGGCCAAGCTACTTGGTCCTACAATTGTTATTGGGCTCCGTCGCTGGCGGTTATCGTCGCCTATATGACCGTAGCTGCCATGCTTTTAGAACACAGGCTACGCAAAGGCACTCTGTTTTTTTTCGCTTCCGGCTGCGGCCTCATAGTCGGGGTACTGGGCTTGCTTCGCCAGGACGCCACCCTCATTGCCCAGGGCAGTATGATGCTTTTCGTCCTTGTTCACGGCCTAATTCTATTGATCCGCGCGGCGAAAAAGACCCCTCCCCCCCGCCAAAGCAAAAAGATTTTCTTGGTTTCCTTGATTTTTATCCTTACGACCATGCTGCCGGCCTTCGCCTACCGTGAAATGCTGCACGTCCATCAGGTGCTTACCGGCACGCGCCACGACATCGGGGCGGGCGTCCACGGCGTCTGGCACAATCTTTACATCGGGCTAGGATACTATCCTAATAAATATGGCATCAAGTGGGACGACTCCGTTGGTGCGGCTCATGCTGTAAGAGAAGATCCCACAGCCACGTTCGGCAGTAAAAAATATATGCCGACGCTACGTCGGCTCTATTTTAGAATCCTCGTCAACGATTCAGTCTTTTTCATGGCCACGACTGCCAAAAAATGTCTTGAGATGCTGCAACGTCTGGGAGGTATCACTTGTGTGGCTTTTTTGGGCACAGTGACACTGTTGTTGTTCGCGTCGTCTTGTCGCGGTAGATTTTTTCTGTACAGCACGTTTATCCTGTTTCCTGCCTGGACTATAATTGTTGCCTCTGTGCCTCCAGTACTGACTATCCCAGTCGTGCCATATGCTGTTGGTGCTCAGACAGCTATGTTGTGTGGCTTGGCTTTTGTTATTGCTTTTCTCTTTATGTTCATCAAACAGTTTGAAGGAAGAAGTGTCGAGAATCTTAAATACTACAGTTTAAAATATTTAGTTATAGTTTTTTCAGGTCTCTTGCATGTAGTGGTTGTCAAAAAAATGATCCTTGATGCATGCAGTTATATAGACCGGAATTGGAAGCGATCCCTTGTTGTTTTGGCATGTATTGTTTGCATTAGCTTCGCCGGCTATTACTATAAAGACAAGAAACGACAACAACTTGCCTCTAAAAATATACATTTTATTGGGGAAATTATGCAAATCGCCCAAATAAAAACTAATGCGCCATTGCAGGAGATCACAAAGAATAGCTGTTCGGAATGTCCTTGCCGGGGTATTGGCAACTTGCAGGATTTAGTCGAGGGGGATTTTTGTCGTGTCAACTGGCATAATGCGTTAGCTCGTCTATGGCAAGCCGCGTCTGGTCAATCCCCTTTCGACGCCAAGGGGCGGTTTATTTTAGAAAAACGCATGCAGCACGATCCTTGGGGGGCGCCATACTGCCTAGATGAAAATACCCAGACCATTCGTTCCTCCGGACCAGACGGCCGACCGTACACGGATGACGACATAGTAGTGTCTGTTCGTCCCCAATAAACAACATAATTCTATGCGAAAACATAATTTCACTTTGTTGTTCATAGGTAGTATTCTTGGTGCAGCTCTTTTTTTTATTGGTGCCTATCCTTTAAAACCGTATATTATATATACAATAGGGACCTTCGTGCCGCTTGGAAAATGTCTTAACAAAAGTTTTTTTTTGTCGTGCAGTAATGTCAGACAACAAATTGACGAGACAAGATTTTATAATATAAAAAATGAGAGAACACCCATTCCAGGGTGGCAATTATATACAACTGTAGATCCAAATAAAAATTCTTATATTATTGTAAAGCTTCATAGAGACAGGGATAAAGTAATATTTTATCCACGAGTTAACGCAAAAAATGGTCGAGTTGTTGTCTATCTTCAGGATGGTTACTACAAACGAAAATTATTTGATTCTGGTCCATACGTGAGTGAAAATAGGTGGAGCGACATTTCAATGCAGTATGATTTAGACTTGTCCTCTGTGTCTGGCGAAAGTCAGGATAAAGAAACAGATATTAATTTGGTCGTGGTGCTAACTGGATCATGGGCACAACTGTGGCACAAAGGAAACGCCATTTTTTTCTAATTCACATAGCCAGTAGGAAACCACGACATGAACCTGATTCGACAAGCGTCTCCCGCAGTACCATCCTGTCAACTTAATCTAGCATGGCATTGGCAACGTAGTAATTTTCTTCAGTTGACCGTAATATTTGCCTGTTTAGCCGACTTTATTGTGATATTGCATGTTTTGCCGGCTGCGACACTTACTTGGGACACCGCGCATTACATGCTCAGTTATGAGGAAAGTCGATTTAACGAGCTTATGACTGCCGCAGTGCCGCTTTTCCCTCGCCTTTTTTGGTGGATCAAGCCGGATATTCTGGCCTACCGACTGTTGCGCTATGGCATTTCCGCGCTGTTGGTAGTGCCACTGGCGATAGCCACGTGGCGCTTTTCTCTGCGACGGGGCGGTCACTGCCCGCAAAATGGCCTTGAAGCTCTGGCCTGGACCATGGTCCTTGTCGTGGCGAGCTTTCTCGGTAATGCCATGCTGGTACAGTTCTGGCCGCTCGGCCACCATGATCTGACATCCTGGGTATATATGGCGACGGCGGGCTTGTTGCTGTACTCGCTGGGTCTCGATCGCCCGGCGAGTTGGGCGACCTGTCTTTTGTTAGGCTCTTTGGCCGGCTTGCAATTGCTGGCCAAGCTTCCCTGTGTCGGCGGGCTCCTGGTTATTTTTGGCTGTTATATTGTCTTGTTCGCCAAGACGCACCGTTGGTTTTGCCTCGGCTTTTACGGCCTAGGCGTCTTAGTGGCTTTGGGATTGCTGTTACTTTTTATTTGCCCTCCCCACGACATCCTGGCCGCCGTCACACCGGCCCGTATACGTTTTGCCGGAGCCTATGGAGCGGGCCATCCTGGCCCGCTCAAAGTCATTTTCGGCCAGCTTTGGCAGCTGGTTGCGTTTATTGGGGAAGCAGTCATTCTCTATTGGCCAGTACTCATCGCCAGCGGCCTGCTGTTGGCTTGTGCCGGCCGTTGGAGGGAACACCTAGGGGAACGGTGGGGCAATCTAGCCGCCAGTCTTTTGCCTGTCGCCCTCAGTATGCCGCTGCTGTGTACGATCGGGAGCACTCTCCTAACTCTGCCCATGGACCCGACGTTGGCCACACCTTTTGCGCTGCAAGCCGTTGCGCAACGATACGGCGTTTCCAGCAATTATGGCTTACCCTTGGCGGAATGTGTTCTGTTTTTTCTCTTCGCCGGTATAGCCAGCCGTTGCATCAATGGCTCCAACAGCCTGCGTATGACGCGGCAAGGTCTTTTTGCCATCTTTATGCTGGCCGCTATCCCCTTTTTTATGGCCGTGGGAAGCTCTCAGTCCCTGATGCACTATATTCAGGAAGGTGGATGGAGCTTTGCCACCCTGCTGTTCCTCGGCCTGCTCCTCGTCAAAAAACCAGTATTTTCAGGGCGTACTTTCGTACTTGTGGTGCTTTGCCTCTTTCTATTTATTCAACAATATAAGTATGCTGCTTGGTTGTCTTACAATTCATGTATGGATGATGATCTAAATAATGATAATCTTGTTAAACTAAATATACCATTGCCACATTATAGCATGTTACCTCTAGGTGAATATACTACACCTGTAAAAAGCCTTGCTCGAGGCCACGGTCTTCTTTTTACAAAACAACAGGCAATATTTTACTCCAGGCTTGAAGAACTATTATATCAAGGAGGCTTTCGACCAGGAGATAGTATTTTGGCTTTCTACGGTCTGGGCGCGCCGGTATACTTGCTTGGAGGCCGTTCACCAGGAACACCTGTATATTATCCAGACAAAATTTTTGGTCAACACTTTAATGCTAATATGTTGGCTAGAGCTCTTCCAAAAGAAATTCGTTCTTCTTTCCTTCTGATAAATGAACCATTATCTACGGATATTATAGATGTTTTTGAGCAGGATGGTATCAGCATTGATCATGACTATATACTGTTAGGTCAACTGCAACAACCAAACTGCCTTGATCCAGAATGCTATAAAAGTAGAAGCGGCCGCCCTTACACTGTGTCCATCTACGCCCCGAAACGCGTCGTCGAACCGGGCAATTGACAAAGGGGTTGCCTCCGGCCGCTCCATCGGCGACAACCAGCCCCTGGCTTATTTTTTGTGCGTGGGGCACGCGCCGTCACTCGCGGGTGCAAAAGGCTTGTTTCCTTTCGGACACGGGTAGCAGGCAAGGAAAAACTATGTGCGGTATATGCGGTTTTCGCGCCCACCGGGGCTTTTCTCTGGAAAACATGCTGCAGGCCATCGCCCACCGGGGGCCTGATGGAAAAGGCCTGTTTCGCCAAGGCGACATCGGCCTCGGTCATGCCCGCCTCGCTATTATCGATTTGGCCGGCGGCACCCAGCCCATGCGCAGCCCTGATGGCGCCGTCACGCTGGTCTTTAATGGCGAAATTTATAATTTTCAGGCTCTGCGCGCCGAACTGGAAAAACAGGGACATTCATTTCGCACGACCTCGGATACCGAGGTATTGTTGGCCATGTATTTGGCCTATGGTACGAGCATGCTCTCCCGGCTCCAAGGAATGTTCGCTTTTGTGCTTCACGACGCACGCTCGAATCTGTTGTTTGGTGCCCGGGACCGTTTTGGCATAAAACCGCTCTATTATACTTGGGACCAGGGCACCTTCGCTTTCGCTTCAGAAATCAAAGCATTGCTTGCGGTCGGGGCCTGCCGGCCGGTGGGCAATCCCACGGCGGCGGCTCTTTTTTTCACCCTGCGCTATATTCCCGGCCCCCAAACCGCCTTTGCCGATGCCCTCAGCCTGCCTCCCGCCACGTTCTTCACCCAACAAGGCGGCCATGCCCCACGGCTGGAATCGTACTGGGCCTTACCCGAACCAGCCTCCATACCGGAGGAACAAAACTCACAGACCACTTTCGATAGCCTGCTGCGACAGGCGGTGGACAGCCATCTTATCAGCGACGTGCCGCTTGGAGCCTTTCTTTCAGGCGGCATCGACTCCACCACCATCACCGCCACGATGGCTTCTCTCGGCCATACCCCCCTGGAAACATTCACGGTGGACTTCCAGGGCAGTCAGTCCGAGGCTGTGGAAGCCGTCCGCACAGCCCGACATCTCGGTTGCGGCCAGCATACGGTCCTGGTGCCGCCTGAAAGCCTGGAACAATTCCCCGAGCTCCTCTACCACCTCGATGCGCCCTTCGGTGACGCCATCCTGTTGCCCCTGTATCTCGTTTGCAAGGAAGCCTCCCGCCACGTAAAGGTGGTACTCTCAGGTGACGGGGCCGACGAAACCATGCTTGGTTACATCCACCACGAAACTCTGGCTGGGCTGACATCACCGTTGGTTCGAAGTTTCTCACCGCTCCTGGCGATGCTTTCCCGAATCGTTCCTTTTATTCCGTTGCAGTTGCTCGACAAAGCCTTCCACTATCCCGACTCCATGGGAACCCTCGGGCGAGCACGCCTGGCCAGCCTGCTGGGGAGCGTCGGTTCCCCCGGGCGCGGCTACTTGTTGTTCGCATCAGTGCTCCAGGCCGCCGAACGGCGCGATCTTTTTGGCCCCGTCCTCGCTGCGGGGGAGGCTCAGGCCCAAGAAAGCGTTCTCGAACCGCTACGCCGCACTATAGACAGCGCGTCTGATCCACTCGACGCCGCCTACCGGCACGATCTGCTCCACTGGCTCCCGGACAACATTTTGATGAAGCTCGACAAGATGACCATGGCGGTCGGGCTGGAAGGCCGTGTTCCGTTTTTGGACGATCGGCTGGCCAGTTTCTTGGTGGGGCTGCCCCGTAGCCTCAAACTGCGGGCGGGGCAGGGAAAATATCCTCTACGCCGGCATTTCGAAAAAAACATCCACATTCCCGGCCGGCCACATGGTCGTAAAAAGGCTTTTTATTTCCCGCCATGCGGCGCCTACGCCGAGGCGTTGCGCAAGCTCGTCAACCGGTATCTTGCGCCGGATGTCCTGGACCCCGCCATTCTTGAGCCTCGAGCTGTGGCTCGCATTGTCGCCCGCGCCGAGTCCTCCCCGCTTTTGGGCTTCAAGCAACTTTTTACGCTGCTAGGCTTTCAGATGTGGCAGGAACGCTTCGGCATTCGTTGGAACTAACCCCATGCCGGATTCGACGACATAAGGACTTGGAAGACATGAAAACATTGCTTCTTAATCCCATGACCAGCCAGGCCGGCAACGTGGTTCGGGATGTGCTTTATGGCTGCTGGTGTAAAGGCAACCGCATCGGCGGCGGCACTGTACCGCCTTTCAACCTACTCGTATTGACAACACTGTTGCGCCGGGAGGGTTTGTCCGTCGATTTTCTCGACGCCCAAGCCCTGCAACTCGACGCAGACGCGGTTATCGGTCGCCTCAATGGAGTGGGCTTGGTGGTCATGTCCACATCGACCATGAGCTTCACCGAGGACGCCAACTATCTTAAGCAACTCAAGCAGGCTTGTCCCGGCCTGCGTACGGCTGTATTCGGCTCCCACCCGACCTTCATGCCCCGCTTTTGCATGGCCCATGACGGCATCGACTTCGCTGTGCTTCACGAACCCGAGGAAACCGTGCTCGAACTGGCCAAGGCATTGGAGGCCGATGCGCCAACCGACGCCATCCCCGGACTCGGTTCCCGGGACACCGCCGGCCAACCCCGCCTGCATTCCCCCCGGCCCTTTCTCAAGGATCTTGACTGGCTACCCCATCCCGATGTGGACTTGTTGCCGTCTGGCATCCACTATTTTAACCCTCTCGTGCACCGCATGCCCTACATCACCACGACCACGAGCAAAGGTTGCCCGGGAAAATGCATTTTTTGCACCGCTCCTGCTTTTGACGGCAATATCTTTCGCCGCCAAAGCTTCGAACATGTCATGGAGCAGCTGCGCTATTTCGCCTCCAAAGAAATCAAGGAAGTCTATTTTCGCGATGATACCTTCTTTGTAGATCGTAAGCGCGACAAGGCCATGTGTCAGGCCATCATCGACGAAAAGCTCGACCTCACCTGGATCGCCAACGCCCGCGTGAATATGATCGACGAGGACACCATAGCCCTGGCGCGTCGGGCCGGCTGTCATACGCTTAAATTCGGGGTGGAATCCGGCTCGCAGGAGATCCTGGACGGCATCAAAAAAGGTTACCGTCTGGAACAGGGGCTGGCCGTGTTCGCCGCTGCACGCCGCCATGGCATGTCCACCCATGCCCATGTCATGATTGGCAATCCTGGTGATACCCCGGAGACCATAGGGAAAACCATCGACTACGTCCTGGCCCTTAGCCCCACCACAGCCACATTCGGCATCTGCACCCCCTACCCGGGCACGCCGCTTTTCGAGGAAGTCCGCAAAATCGCCCCGGAAATCGGGGATGGCAGCAATACCGACTTGGCCAAGCTCCATGTCGAGGGGCTGTTCAACGAATACTACTGCAAAGTGGACAAAAATCAGCTACCCAAACTCGTGCGCCATGCCTATCGCCGTTTTTACATGCGGCCGCAATACTGGGCGCGATTTGCCAGGGAAAACCTGCGCACACGCCAGGACATCAAACGGATAGCTCTAGCTTCAACACGACTTTTTGAATTTATGATCCGAGGGAAAGACTAGCATGGTATCATTCAAGGACGTTTCTGTGGTGATTCCCGCCTACAATGAAGAGGAATCCATTGCGACCATCATCGAACGGATCTGGGCCGTGTCGCCGGATTTCGAAATTGTCGTTTGCTCCGACGGCTCGAGCGACGCAACGGCTGCCAGAGCTCGCGAAGCCGGCGCCATCGTGGTAGAACACCGCTACAACATCGGCAACGGCGCTTCCGTCAAGACCGGGGCCATGGCCAGCAGTCGGCCCTATCTGCTGTTCATGGACAGCGACGGTCAGCACCCTCCTGAGGATATCCCCAAACTGTTGGATGGACTTCCAGACTACGACATGATCATCGGTTCACGCACCAAACGTTGCAAGACCGATGCGGTACGCGACATCGGCAATATCATGCTGCGCAAGGTGGCGGAGATCATCGGTGGTCAACCTATTATGGACCTGACCTCCGGCTTCCGGGCCGTGCGGCGTGATTTGTTTTTCTTGTTTTCACCGTTGTATCCTCTGCGTTATTCCTATCCGTCCACCATTACGCTAGCCCTGATCAATACCGGCCATTTCGTCAAATTTCTGCCTCTGGACAGCATTGTGCGGCGTGAAGTGGGGAAGAGCAACATCCATCCTTTTAAGGATGGTCTGCGCTTTCTCAAAATTATTTTCCGATTGTTCATGCTTTTTCGCCCCTTTAAAATATTTTTCCCCATCGCTTTGGCTCTGTTTGTCTTCGGTGCGATTCTGGGACTGTACCAACTCGTTAACTTTCAAGCTGTCCACAGTGTTTCCGTAATTTTGCTTTTGGGCAGCCTGTTCTTTTTCGTCAATGGCCTGTTGGCGGAGCAGATCTCACAGATACGCCTAAGCATTCTCAACCAGCCCGATCCGAAAGCATCGAGAGACACCCGTGTCTGAGGCATTATTTGCAACAACGGCCCTGGCCACGGTTCCCCGCGTCCTGGGCTTTTGCGACCGGGATCCGGATTCGCCCACCTTTGGCTGCTGCGATCGGGCATACTGGCATTACCGGCTCACTGACGTGGCCAACAGCCGGGCCCAGGAAGCCGGCCTGCTGTTTTCCCTCGCCTGGCGGTATCAGGATGAGGGGAACCTGTTCGCCGGCCAGGACAGCGTACTGGAATGGGTCCGGGGCATCTGGCGTTTCTGGCTTGCTGCCCGCAACCGTGACGGTTCGACCCGAGAAATATACCCCAACGAGCGCTCCTTTTGCGCCACCTCCTTTTCAGCGGCAGCCTTTGTTGAATCTGTCCGCCTCCTCGACGCGGCAGACCGCTACCAGGAGGAGCTCAAACTCGCCGAATCCACCTTTTTATGGCTCGGCGACCATGAAAACCCAGATGTGGCCAACCAGATGGCCGCTTCACTGCACGCCCTCGCCGGTTACGCCACCCTCACTGGCGATGCTCGTATCGCCCGGCTGGCTGCCAAGCGCGGCGAAGCAGTCGCCGCCTTGCAGAACGCGCAAGGAACCTTCGGTGAATATGGCGGGTTGGACGTCGGCTACCAGAGCATCACGTTAAGCAGCTTAACCGCCATCTCTCGACTGATCCCGGAAATGCCTTGGGTTGGAGAGGCCCTCCGACATGGCTTGGAGGCCATCGAACCGCGTATCGGTGAGGACGGACATGTCGACTGGCGCGGCAATAGCCGGCGGACCCAATACGTCTATCCTCGGGCCCTCGCCGCTAATGCCAGCCCCGCCCTTGAGCGACTGTCCCAGGGGCTCGCCAAGGGAACGCTTCTTAATCCTTGCTGGCTTGACGACCGCTACACCACGGCGTTCGCAGCGGATTACCTGTTTACCGCTATGGAGATCGGCCATGCTCATGACCACCCCTAAACTGATTGGCCTGCGCCTTTTTAATATTACCTTTGGTCGATTCGAGATATGTACGCACCTGTTGCGCAAGGCGCTGGTGTGGCGCTACGTCATGACCCAGCCCGCCGGCTGCCGGTATTCACCAACCTCAAAGTTTTTCGACATTTCCGAATGTCTCGCTCCTGGCGCCAAGCGACGGGAAGATTAATGATCATAGCCCCAAGCGGCAGCCAATCCGCTTTTTTAAGAAAGGACCGGCTCATAAAAGCCGGCCTTTTCATCCTGGTGCTATGGCTAGCCAGCGTGTTGCGCTGGTACCGGCTCAGCGAGACCGTGCTTGCCGGTTTCGACGTATGGACCTATTTGCGTCTGGTCTTTGAGTGGACCACACACGGCATGCGCCCGGAAGGGGCTTTCGCCAAGCCCGGTTTCATCATGCTTGGCGTTGGCGCCGGGAAGCTACTGGGGGTTTCCGATGCCACCCTCCCCTTTCTCAACGCCAGCCTGGACGTGATCAATGTTGCCCTGGTTTTCGGTCTGGCCCGGCTGGCCGGGTTGGCATTTGCACCGGCCGTTACGGCCATGTGTCTGTATGCCTGTCTGCCGGCTGCGGTCCTGGAGGCCCGAAGTGCACTCACGCACATTGCCAGCCTGACCTTTGTGCTCGCCGCCGTTTCGTTGCTTTTGTTGCGCCACCGCCTACCGCTCTCCCGCATTGCCTGCCGTTACACCCTGGTATTCGCAGCCAGTCTAATGGCCGGCTATGCTGGGCTCACGCACCCTACGGCCCTACTCTGGCCACTGCTTTTGCCGGTACTTCTCGTCATCCTTCACCGGAAAACTCTACGGCAGCCCTGGCCGCTGGTCGAAGAATTACTGCTCTATGCCGCAGGCGTGACAACGCCTTTTTTCGCTTTTGCCCTTGGGGTAAAAAGCGAAACACTCTACGGATACAAGCTCCTCGCCTTGTGGCGCAGCATTTTCCAACATGGCCAGGACGCGGCCTACATGAAGGCCGGGTTCGAAATTTCTCTTGGGAAAATAGACCATTATCTTGGACAAATGTTTTTTGCCCATATCATAACCCCACCGCTGGTTTGGTTGTTTGCGCTGGCATCGGCATGGGCCGTCATGACGGCAACCCGACTGTACCGTTGCGGCCTACATCAACGAGCCATCATCTTCGCCCTGTATTCCGATCCGCCAGCCCTAGTAGGCCTGACCACACTTGGAGTGCTTGTCCTTGGGCTGCTTATCGCCCGGCTCAACGGTTTTGAACAATGGTTCATGGGCGATCGTTTTTTTTTGACCCTGGCTCCCGTTGCCATCATGCTGGGCGTGGCCATGCTGGAGGCGCCGGCACGACTGCTGTCCAACTCCTGGCACAATTCCATCATGATCGGGGTTTGCCTTGTAGGACTGGCGGGATTTTGGCACTATTTCCCGCAGTATCTCTATACCAATCCGCCATTTTATAAGCAGCTACGGAAAATTTCCCGGCAACAGGACATTGTTGTCGATGCAAAGGACAAGGTCCTAGTCTTCCCTGATGCCGGACGCCATCCACTTACAAGCGACTACTATTTTTCGCGCCAAGACTTCCTCACTGATGCCCATCCCCAGAACTCCGCCGATCTGACGCGATTTCTCGCCACAAACCATATCCGATATATTCTCTTTTCCCCTGTCGTCTATCTCGGCCTGACATCGCAGGAAGGGCACCCCGCAGTTCTGGCCGCAAATGATCCGAAGGTGAGAGAGGATCTCAGACATCAAATAGCCTTTTTCCAAAATTATCTGGAGGAACGGCAGGCTTCGCCGCGCCTGTGCTTCAAGCAGAGCTGGCCGCCACAGGATACGGATTTGCGCCCGGTTCGGCTCTATGCCATTGGCAATCACGACTATACGGCCCATCTAGGTAACAGTCGTGGCCGTGACAATGCCTTTTGCCTCTTCGATCTGGAGGCCAAACCATGACTAGCCGGATAGCTCCCCTGGCACGACTGCTCTTGCGGGCGCACAGGCTATCCCAGACCGGCCAAGTCGAAAACTCCCGAGCGGTTTATTCCCGACTGGCGGAATCCGTTCGCGTCCAAGCCGGATCGGAGCATCCCCAGCAGCGGGCCCTGGCAGACGAGCTGCTGCAGACCGCCGCGAACGCTCCACTTGCCTCTTTGGCGAGGCTGGCCGCACGCCTGCTTGACGTCTGCGCTCAGGACATTGTCCCTTCGGATGCCGCAAAGGCCGACAAGCCACAATCAGCCTTGCGCCTGAGCCGGTGCCTCTGCCTGCTGGGGCTAGCCGGATTTTGCATCGGAGCGGCATTATGGCTGTGGCAGGACAGCACGCCCCGAAAGAGGGATCGAACACAAGTAGCCTTAACCGCCCTGCGAGGATTTCTGACTGATGCCAAGCAGATCCAGTACAGGCCGCTTTTGCAGGTGACGGGGAACAGTTGCACCGAATGTCCGTGTAAAAACCGTGGGCCGCTGTGGGAGTTGCCTTCCGGGGATGCCTGTCCGAGCAACTGGCGAAAGGCTCTCCACCGTGCGTACGTCGCCGCCAAGGGGCAGGAGCCGGTCGGTCCTCATGGGGAGGACCTCCTCCCCAGCGACTGGAAACGCGATGCCTGGGGGGCTCCCTACCTGCTCAATGAAAACGAGGGAGAA
This sequence comes from Solidesulfovibrio sp. C21, assembly GCF_047785625.1. NCBI lineage: Bacteria > Pseudomonadati > Thermodesulfobacteriota > Desulfovibrionia > Desulfovibrionales > Desulfovibrionaceae > Solidesulfovibrio > Solidesulfovibrio sp. C21. The sequence continues at coordinate 3,108 of NZ_JBLODY010000007.1, read as the reverse complement.
GGGACGCCCGACACCTGCGTCAGCGACATATTGCGTTCAGCCGGTCCTGATGGCATCCCCGACACCCGCGACGATATCGTCGTAAAATTGCCCACGGTCACCTGTAACAAACGAAAGCCCTGACGCTCTCCGGGCCACCGTCCAAAGAGCGCACCGCGGCCGAGCACAGACATACAGTTCCATGAAGATACCTTGGAAAACGTACCTGGGCACGCTGCTCAGCATCGGCTTGCTGGTCCTGGTCGGCAGCCAACTAAGCCTTAAGGACTGCATCGCCGGCTTCAGCCGCATCACCCCGGCCTGGATCGCGCCCATGGTTGGCCTGTTTGCCATCGGCCTGTACCTGCGCGCTAAACGTTGGCAATGCCTGCTCGCCCCGGCAAAGGTCATATCGCTTGCGGATTCAGGTAACGTCATTCTGGTCGGCAACTTCGCCAACAACGTTCTGCCTGCCAAGGCAGGCGACATGGCCCGAGCCGTCATCCTCCAGCGGCGCAACGGCGTCCGGCTGCTTTTTGGCCTGACCGCCGTGGCCGTGGAACGCATCTTTGACGGGTTGGCGTTGCTGCTGCTGCTTGTCACCTCCGACCTGTTCATCACCCTCGCCCCAACCTATCTCGCCACGATGCGCCATATCGCCTACGGTGCCGGAGCGCTTTTTCTGGGGGCGCTGGCTGTACTGCTCGGTGCCAAGGCTTTTCCGGCCCTGCTACGGCTTGGCGGCATCCTGGCCGGCCGTTTGCCAGGTGGACTCGGCACCAAAGCGTCCGAATTGGTGGAAAGCCTCCAGGAATCCCTGTTTTTCATCCGCCCGGACAGTGCATTCGCCGCTTTTGCACTGCTCAGCCTCGGGGTCTGGGTTGTGGAAGGACTGACCATATGGGTCGGCTTCCAGGCCTTTTCCATCCCTGGTTCTATAATGGACGCCTATTTCACCTTTGCCGTCACCAACTTCGGTGGCCTACTCCCCTCGGCTCCGGGTAATCTCGGCATCTATCAAGCCAGCGTCGTGTTTGCGTTCTCCATGCTCGACCTTCCCCTGGATACCGCTGTGCCATTATCGATCGTGGTGCAATCCGTCCAAATCCTGTTCAATTCCGCCTTGGGCCTGTATGCTATGCGACGATTGCAACTTGGTTTTTCCTTTTTTCGCAGCACCGCAGCAAGGTGAAGCACGCCGGGCAAGACTTGGATATTCGGCCCCAACTCAACATTCGTGCCACCAAAAGTATCAAGTAGCCTGGGAGCAAACCCGCGGCAGTGGCCAGCCCGGGTGACATCTCCGGCTCCATGGTGCGAGACCTGATATTGGAATGCGGGAAAAGCGTTTTGGGCTCAACCGTACGTCGCACCGCGTGGAATGGCTGAAGGACAATGGCTCCTGCTTTACGGCGAAGGAAGCTGTGGGGTTCGCTTCCTGGCTTGCCCTTGTCAGCCGGTTTACGCCGGTGCGCAGCCCCCCAGGGCAACGGTATGGCCGAAGCGTTCGTCAAAACGTTCAAGCGGGATTACATCTATGCGCACGATCGGCCTGACGCCCAACTGTACTGGCGCACCTGCCGGCTTGGTTCGAGGATTACAACGAAGAGCTCTCACACAAGGACCTGCGGATACGTTCGCCACGCGAGTTTATCCGTTCAATCGACAACGCGGCCTGTCCGGTTTAGCGGAGGCAACTCCAGCAACGGTCTCAAACTTTTGAGACATTTCTGGTCTTCCGTTTCGCTCTTTGTTGGGGTATAGCCGTCCAGCACGGTGCTTCGGATACGCAAGTGTCGGTATGGCACAGCTGGATCGGCATAGGGTTTTCTTGGACACCAACTTAGGCGACTATCGAGGTCGTCGAGGAGGTGCCGGATGGGGATTGAAGGAGGAACGCCCAAGCGTTTTTGGGCGAAGCACAAGGTCCAAGCCGTTCTGCGGCTCCTTCGTGGAGAGGACATTGACCTGGTGAGCCGAGAAATCGGGGTGACGGCGGCGATGCTGACGCAGTGGCGCGACACCTTCCTGGAGGCAGGGGAGGTCGGCCTGAAGCCGCATCCGGTCAAGGAATCCATCGAAGTTGGCCGTCTGCGGGAAAAGATCGGTGAACAGGCCATGGAAAACGAACTGCTTTGGGAGAAGATCGCCCGTATGGAAGCAGAATCGCCCTTTGGCACTCCGGAGGTCGAGGAAGTGAGCCGGGTCACCTCGATCTCCACCGGAAAAGCCTACGGCCTGGCTCGTGTCTGCCATGTCTGGGGACTGCCGCGTTCCACCGTGTATTGGCAACGGCAGCAGCCGAAGGGGGCAGGCCGGCGTCGTGGGCCTCAAGGATTTCACAGTGATGCCTCACTGGCCGGACAGATCAAGGCCGAGATAGCATCCCGTCCGTTTCCCGGAGAAGGCTACCGGAAGATCTGGGCCGGCCTGCGTGGCAAGGGCATCCGGACGTCCCCGACCCGGACGTTGCGCCTGATGCGCGAAAACAACTGGCTCGCCCCCACACGCATCGGCCATCCGCACGGTCCAAAGGCCCATGACGGGACGATCAAGACCTCCCGAGTGGACGAGATGTGGGGCACGGACATGACTACGACGCTGACGACCAAGGAAGGCAATGCAGCGATATTTTTCGCTATCGATCACTGCTCCCTGGAGGTGGTCGGCATCCACGCCGCCAAGCGGGGCACGCGTTTCGAGGCATTGGAACCGATCCGCCAGGGCGTCCGCCACAGTTTCGGAGCGTTCGGCAAGGACGTCGCCAAGGGACTGACCTTGCGGCATGATCACGGTAGCCAGTTCATCGCGGACGATTTTCAGAATGAAATCAAGTTTCTGGGGATAAAGGATTCGGCGTCGTACGTGAGGGAGCCGCAAGGCAACGGCATTGCCGAACGCTTTGTCCGCATCCTCAAGGAAAATCTTCTCTGAATCCGCAGCGTCCAAACCGTCGAGGAATTACGTCTGGCGCTCCTGGCCTTCAAGGAGACCTACAACCGGCAGTGGCGGATAGGTCGACACGGCTACAGGTCGCCGGAGCAGGTCAGGGAAAACCAGAAGGCCAAGCCCGCTAAGGTGGCATAACTTTGCCGCTCGAACTGTCCAAGAAAACCTAGACCGCTACAC